>NZ_CP117982.1:1048527-1166027 GCF_030708075.1 Candidatus Epulonipiscium viviparus
TTTTTTTTCTCAATGCCGCGTCTAATACATTTGCGTCTTCATTCTTTTCAAACTCAATTTCTGCTCCCACTTCTGCCATTAATTCTGTTACTATACTAGACAAATCATCAAAATTATATCGCTCCCATATCGCCAATGTCGCTGTATCTCGATACTCTTCTATCAATTCATTTATTTTTAACACTGTTACAGATGACAACGGCAACAATTCCAAATTTTGCGATAACGCTGCCAAGTTTACGGCACCTCTTAAATTTAATCTTCTATATAATAGAAAACTCAATAATACTTTCATATCTCCTTTATCTACATCTACTATCTTTGCCCTTGCCACCCCCGCTACCTTATTTTCCGTCGATTTTGTATATGGTGTTATCCTACAACTCTTGATTGTCCCTGCCTGATAAACCACTGCAACTCCCGTCTTCAATTTTGCCAACTCAGTATTTACTGCAATTACCTTCATACTACTCAGCTCCGCTTGTACCACAGGATTTACGCTTCGCAACATTACTACTGTTCCTATATCATTTAACGATACCTCCTCAGCTGCCGCCACAATAAATGCCAATCCATATCTTTGCGCTTCCTTTAATAATTTGATCACGCTTTCCGATTCTGTAATTTGATCAAATATCGTCATATGCTTTACCTTTAGAGTTTTATTGCTCATCCAATATTCTACGGTTTTCATCGTTAACATATGCATCATCAAATTTCTCATCTCCGCGGGATATATATTGTTTAAGTCAATGATTACAGTATTATTATACAACAACTCGGCGTCCGTTTCCACTCTTGTAAATATTCCTGCAGACAACGCTGATACCCTGTCTAACAATGTAATTTTTAAGCGCGAATCGAAAATAGAGACCATCTCTCCTAGTGCTTCCGATACATCAATAAATGTAGGATATGTTGCCATAGTTTTTCCGCTTCCACATCCTGCCTTTGCGTATGCCATGCGTATCGCCTTCGCCAACACCAAGCTTTGAACATCATCCAATCCCCAGCATAATTCAAATACTTTCATCAACCGATCTATATGCTCTGCCATTGCGATCCCCTCCGGAAACTTAAACGGATTAATCTTTAGTGGCGTTACGCTTGTTCCCACTATCACGTTATTTGATAGCAGATGCTTATATTCTCCAGCTTTTGTCTCAAATATCATACAGGGAGCATCCACCATATCTATCAAGTGACAAATTGCAGTTGTTTTTCCTGCTCCTGCAGATCCCACCACCAATACGTTAAAATTAAACAACTTCTTATTCACCACTTCTGCTAAATTTACAGCACCCTTATTTGCCGCCATTGCGTTTCACCTCTCTACATTTTTCTCTAAAATATCCGTGTTTACTTTCAAAATTTCCTCTAACTTATTACACAATTGCCTATAATATTAATATCAACAATGTTATAATTTCCAAGTTACACAAATTTTATTTAAAGGAGATTTCTAATGCGAGAAAAGATTTTGATGAACACTGGTTACAAATTTTTTGAAGGTGATATTACCAAAGATCCTATTTCGTCTAAACAAGACACTTACATGATGAGCAAGACTGTTCGCGGTCGTGGCCCGGAGAGCACTTCTTATTATGATGCCGATTGGGAAGACGTTACTTTACCTCACGATTTTGTTATCAAGGGCAACTATTCCGATAAGCATAATGGCTCTCACGGCTCTCTAAAACGCAACAATGCTTGGTATCGACGTTATTTTAAACTCGATTCCGCTGACGCCAATAAGCGATTTTCTTTTATATTTGAAGGTGTCGGTAAAAATTCCAAAATTTGGATAAATGGCCACCTGATGGGCACCAACTCCAGTATGTATAATACTTTTGAAGTCGATTTTACTGCAGTAGCTCATATCGGCGAAATTAATACTCTGGCTATATATATTGATAACTCCGACTTTGAGGGTTGGTGGTATGAAGGCTCTGGTATCTACCGAAATGTGTGGCTTCAAAAAACCGATGCCCTTCGTCTAAATTGGTGGGATAATTTTATTTATAGCGTCAATCTTAAAGATGATGATTTTGATATTTATGTTAGTGGTATGCTAGAAAATTACTCTGATGCTACACGAACTGTTACTATAAAATATGCGCTAAAAGAAAACAATAATACTGTCGAGCTTGGTCAGTATGATCTTTCTGTTGCACCTTGCGATGTTGCTTCATACTCCGAAGTTTTCACCTTCGCCGATGCTACCAGATGGTCCATTGACAATCCTTTCTTATATACTGTTATCGTTACTGTTGTAGAAAATGGCGAAATTATTGATGAGCTCACTACCAAAACCGGTTTTAGAACTGTTCGTTTTACTGCAGATCACGGGCTGTTTATCAACAATCAACCAATTAAAGTAAAAGGCGTTTGCATCCATCAAGATCATGGCAGCCTGGGTGTTGCTGTTCCCGCCGCTGTCGAGGAGTTTCGCATCAAGAAACTTAAGGAAATGGGTGTTAATGCGTATCGCTGCGCTCACAATAATCCTTCGATTCACATTCTCGAACTTTGCGATAAATACGGTATGATCGTTATGGATGAAAATCGTTGGTTTGAAACTAGTCACGATGCGTTCTTACAAATCGAATCGATGGTTAAGCGAGATCGTAATCACCCGAGCATTATTATGTGGTCTGCTGGAAACGAAGAGCCTACTCAGAGCACCGTTGTTGGCAAGCATATCCTCGAAGAAATTAAGATGTTTATTAAGCGCTTAGACAAAACTCGTCCTGTTACTCTTGCTTTAAATGGCGGTTTTTATGGCTCTCACGCATCCGAATCTTCTGATACTCTCAGCATCAACTATGCTATCAAATTTTACGATAAGTCGCATGAAGTTCATCCAGATAAATGTATTATGGTAACAGAAGCTGGAGCTACTCGAAATCCTAGAGGTGTCTATTTCCCTACAGATACTGTTCTTAATGTTACTGCCTATGATGAACATTTTCCTTCTTTTGGCGAATCTTTTAGACGCTTCTGGAAAGAGGTCGATACTCGCAATTATGTTGCCGGACTATTCTACTGGCCTGGTATAGAATATCGTGGCGAAGCCGAATATCCACAACTTACCAATATGGGTGGCGGTCTCGATAGCTGCTGCTTCGAAAAAGACAACTTCTATTTGTTGCAATCATTTTGGCTTGATGAGCCTGTTCTTCATTTGTTTCCGCATTGGAATCTGTTTGGTCACGAAGGCGAAGCCATCCGCGTTATGACATATTCTAATTTAGACGAAGTAGAATTAATTGTAAACGGCATATCTGCTGGCAAGCAACCTGCAAATAAATATGATCAAAACGAATGGAGCGTACCATTTGCTCCTGGCGAAATCGTTGCGATAGGCTACAAAGACGGTGCCGAAGTTAAACGTACAACAGTCAAAACTACCGGAGATCCTGCAGCTCTCAATATAGTTGCAGACAATCAGCCAAACTCCGATGGTGTTGTAGTTCTTCGCGTATTTGCCACCGATTCAAACGGTGACTTTGTACCAAACAGTAAAATTGCTATCTCGCATACCGTCGAAAACGGCACATTACTCGGCGCAAGCAATGGCGATCCACTAGATCAAACTTCTGTTGTTGCCAATACTCACAATTTAAATTCCGGACTTTTGCAAATTATCGCAAGACAGGACTCTAAAGATGCTCCAATCAAGGTTACTGCAACCAACGGTGACATGTCCGCAACATTCGAATGCGACTTCCTAACCGTTCCAACAGCTCAGCTTCCTGTTCAAACTGATAAAATGGATCTTCCTAATTTTAGAGTTTGGCCTATTACACTAGACGTTGATGTTGCCGCAAGAGTCAATTACGATGATATGAACACTAGCATTCCGTTTAAATTCGGCACCGATCATCTTAGCGAAATCTTTGCAGATGACTATGGCTACGCTAAATACACTACCCGATTGCTCATTCCAGATTATGTCGGCGAAAAAGAAGTACGCATCATTATCGAAAATGTCACTGGCGATACCGAGATCTCCATTGAGCACGATCGCAATGTGTGGCCTAATGTTCAGCCTAGACTTGGTATTTCTCAAGAAATTATAAAATTTGCTGATCCACAGGGCGGCAATATTACTGTGCCTGTAACCAAGTTCTTCAAAAACGAAAAAGTTTTCGTACACATCGTTAACAAATACTCCGATCCAACTTGCGGCATCAGAGGCAAAGTGTACTGGGAACTCCACTAAAACCATGAATGTTGCAGTTATAGGAGTAAGCCATCAAAGTGCATCGGCTGAATTACGCGAATTGCTATCTTTTACCAATTCTCAAAAAATTGCAGCGACTACTGCATTACTCGACGCGGGGGTTGCCGAGTGCGTCATCCTTTCCACATGCAACCGGAGCGAGATATATGTAGCCTCTCACAATCTCGATGCGGATATCCCCAAAGTTTTAGAATTATATGAGAACGTCTCTGCCAATACTATATTTACGCATCGAGGTTTAGACGCGTTGACTCATCTTTTTATGGTTACAGCTGGTCTTGATTCTATCGTTATTGGCGAAGATCAAATTTTAGGGCAAGTCAAAGAGGCTCATCTCGCTGCCCTAGAACTTGGCGCATCCAAAAAAATTCTAAACAAATGTTTCCGCGAGGCAATTACAACAGCCAAAAATATTAAAGCAACCACCAAGATTTCTGAGCTGCCTTTATCCATTGCATATATCGGAGTCAAATTTCTCAAGGAAAAGCTCGGATCGCTCAAAGATAAAACCGCACTTCTTATCGGTGCCGGAGAAATGAATCAGCTTGTGCTTAAATATCTCACTGCCGAAAAAATAGGTACCGTATTTATCGCAAACCGATCGCCTATTCAAAACGACGATTATCCTGCTATCATTATTCCTTTTGCTGATCGATACGCCAAAATCCCCGAAGTCGATGTGGTTATCTCTTGTACTGCATCTCCACATGTTATTATAGAATCCTTTGCTGCACCCACTGGCGAGGTCTATATTCTAGATCTTGCCATCCCCAGAGATATCGCGCCTATTATTGGCGAAATACCTGGGGTATCTTTATACAATATTGATGATCTACAAGAAATTGCCAATCGAAATAACGCTTCCCGTACTGAGCTCTCGCAAATAGCCATCGCTACAATCGAAGATGACATCGCCACTCTTGCCGAATGGTTTTCACGCATTTCCGCAGATGCTACTCTCAGAGCTCTCAACGATATGTGCCACGTGATACATTCTGATACAATGCGCTATCTAAATCGCAAGCTCGATCTCGATCTAAAAGAGCATAAACTCATAGATCAGATGCTACTAAGCTCTCTAAAACGGCTAATTCGCGAACCGATTCTCAAAATAAAGCAGGAGACCAATCCAGTGCAGCAAGCTGAATATATCAAATTGCTATCCGAATTATTTTCGATACCTTTGGAATAATCGACGTCACAATATAAAGGAGTGATCTATACGTTTACAGTAGGTACCAGAGGCAGCGCGCTTGCTATTGCTCAGACAAAGCAAATCATAGCCTTAATGCAACAGCAAAATCCCGCTGCTACTTTTTCAATTAAAATAATTCAAACCAAAGGCGATGCCATTACAGAGATCCCGCTCGATAAAATTGGTGACAAAGGTCTTTTTGTTTCCGAGATAGAGCACCAACTTCTCAGCGGCCAGATAGATATCGCCATTCATAGCTACAAAGATCTCCCCAGTAATATAACTCCCGGGCTTATCATTGCCCATCCTCCGGCGCGTGCACCCAGGCAAGATGCTCTCGTTCTTCGTGATGGCACCATCTCCTCTCTCGATGCGATCCCGCGCAATGCTACAATAGCTACCGGTAGCCTAAGACGCAAATTACAGCTTCTCCACCATAGGCCAGATCTCAACGTCGTTCCTATTCGTGGAAACATCGATACTCGACTCAAAAAACTCTCAGATGTGGATGGCATCGTCATCGCTGCAGCTGGGCTCGCTCGCTTGGACTTGGCTCATAAAATAAGTTATTTATTTCCAGAAGATATTCTCGTCCCAGCAGCTGCGCAAGGAGCAATAGCTATTCAATGCCGTGCTACTGACACTACGGCTATAGCATGCGCCAACAGTATTTCGGACTCTACAACAGCCCTAGAAGTTTCCGCCGAACGAGCTTTTCTATCCGCAATTGATGGCAGCTGCCATATTCCCGTCGGAGCTACGGCGCATCTAATCGACGATACCATGTATCTTAAAGCAATTTTCGGAGATACAACTACATTTATCACTCACTCTGCCGAAGCTCATGTCACTACAGAAATACAGGCGCAAGCTCTCGGTATTGCAACAGCTCGATCCATCTTGGCGCAGATCAACGCACCATCTCATGCTGGCATGGTTTATCTAGTGGGTGCAGGACCAGGCGACCCAGGACTTCTCACGCTCAAAGCTCTCGAGTGCATCCAAAAAGCCGATGTTATCGTATATGATAAATTAGCAAACCCGGCATTTCTAGCCTCGGCAAAACCCTCCTGTAAACTTATCGATGCTGGCAAAGTATCTGCTAATCACACATTGACGCAAGATCAGATCAACGAGACCCTAGCTGCCAATGCGCAAGATGATGTAGTTGTTACGCGATTAAAAGGTGGGGATCCCTATGTATTTGGAAGAGGTGCCGAAGAAGCAGAATATCTCGCCGAACGTGGCATTCCGTTTGAAGTGGTTCCTGGCATCACATCGGCAATTGGCGGCTTATGCTATGCTGGAATCCCTGTCACGCATCGTAATTTCGCATCGTCTTTTCATGTCATCACCGGGCACCAAAAAGCCAATTCAGATGCAATCAACTGGCCCGCTCTTGCCACTGTCGGGGGTACATTAATTTTTCTCATGGGCATAGCAAACCTCAAGTCGATTTGTCACAATCTCATAACACATGGCTTAGCTACTACAACTCCTGCAGCCATCGTAACAAATGCTACAACGCCACATCAGCAAATTGTAATCGGCACCCTCGCCACTCTTACAAATATTGCCAAGTCCAACGCCGTAACAAGCCCTGGAATAATCGTCGTCGGCGATGTAGTTTCTCTACAAAATCAACTAGACTTCTTTACGAAAAAGCCGCTCTTCGGCAAAACTATTGTCGTAACCCGCGCTCGCTCGCAATCTAGCTCTTTATCAACAGCACTAGCAGATCTCGGTGCACATGTTATCGAAGCACCTGCCTTTAGCATAGAGCCGCATCCAGACAATCTACTTGCGACAATCAAATCAATCGACTCGTACGACTTTATCGCTTTTACCAGTCAAAACGGCGTTGAAATTTTCTTCGAAACGTTATTTGCCTCGGGCCTCGATGCTCGTTCGTTAGCCCACGCTCAAATAACCGCTATCGGATCGGCAACAGCTTCCAAGCTTCAACAATACGGAATCCATGCCGATATCATTCCGCCAAAAGCAAATTCCGAATCGCTATTGGCAGTACTCGAATCTATAGTCACTCCGGCTCATAAATTATTACTGGTAACAGCCACAAATTCTCGCGATATACTTCTAAACCTCAGTTGCCATGTAGACAAGGTTTGCGCGTATGCCACAGTTCCAGCCACGACTATGCCCAGCATCGCTGCAGCAGACTATATCACTTTCACCTGCTCGTCAGCAGTCGAAAACTTCATGGCTATATCCGGTAATGCCAATATCATAGCCAAAACAGTATCCATTGGCAACGTCACTTCCGCAGCTCTCCAAAAATATGGACTATCCATAGATTTACAAGCCGCCACCGCCACCATTGCCGACCTGGTCGATACAATTGTCAACGATGTTTAATCCGTAATTTATTCTCTTGCTCATTCTTATTTTTAGAGGAGGTTAACATGATTTTCAGACCCAGACGTTTACGCCAAAATTCTCACATCAGAGCTTTGGTTCGTGAAACGCATTTACACATTACTGATCTCGTTTTTCCGATTTTTGTAACAGAAGGTAGCAATATAAAAACTGAGATTTCTTCTCTACCAGGTGTTTATCATTTTTCTATTGATACTCTGCTAATCGAAGTAGCGGAGGTTATAGAGTTAGGCATCCACGCTGTTATGCTATTCGGAATTCCCGATACCAAAGATGCTTGCGGGAGTTCTGCATTCGATCCTAACGGCATAGTTCAGCGTGCCACCCGTGCGCTTAAGGAAGCATTTCCAGATTTATATATAATCACAGACGTTTGCTTATGCCAATACACAGATCATGGCCATTGCGGCATTTTGGAAAATACTACCATCACCAACGACGCTACACTAGAGGTTTTGGCCCAAGTTGCTCTCAGTCATGCCACCGCAGGAGCCGATATGGTTGCCCCCTCAGATATGATGGACGGCCGAGTTGCGACAATTCGTCGTATCCTCGATCTTAACGGCTTTTCTCATATTCCTATTATGGCGTACAGTGCCAAATACGCTTCAAACTTTTATGGACCTTTTCGCGCGGCGGCTCACTCGACTCCCTCTTTTGGTGACCGCAAATCATATCAGATGGATTACGCCAACGCCGCCGAGGCCCTCCGAGAAGTACAACTAGATATTGCAGAAGGCGCGGATATCGTAATGGTTAAGCCCGCCCTTGCGTATCTCGATATTATTGCAAAGGTTTGCGCGGAAGTTACTGTGCCAGTTGCTGCGTACAATGTCAGCGGAGAATATGCGATCTTAAAGCTCGCTATTTCACATGGGCTTCTCGATGAGCTAGCGATTTACGAAACTTTATTATCTATCAAGCGCGCTGGTGCCACACTAATTATTTCTTACTTCGCCAAAGAAGTTGCCTACAATATTAGGGAGGGTAAATATGATTCACACTAATTCGGAGCATCTATATTATAAAGCGCAGAAGCTTATTCCCGGCGGGGTTAACAGTCCTGTCCGTGCCTTCAAATCGGTGGGCACTTCTCCTATCTTTGCCGCCAAAGCTTATGGCAGCGTTATCGAAGATGTAGATGGCAACAAATATATCGATTACATCTGCTCTTGGGGCCCTCTAATTCTAGGCCACAGCCATCCTCTTCTATTGGATAGCATCACCAATGCAGCGAAGCTTGGCTCCAGTTTTGGTATTCCCACTGCCGCCGAAGTTGAAATGGCCGAGCTAATCGTTTCCGCATATTCTAGCTCTGTAGATGAAGCCAGAATGGTAAATTCTGGTACAGAGGCCACCATGAGTGCTTTGCGTGTCGCAAGAGGATATACTGGTCGTAACAAAATTTTAAAATTCGAAGGTTGCTATCATGGTCACAATGATTCCTTGCTCGTTAAGTCTGGTTCCGGTACCATCACGTATGGCGTTCCTACTAGCTTAGGCATAACCGCGGCCGTTGCCCATGACACGATTGTTGCCCCATATAATGATATTGAAGCGGTCACAGCTATTTTTGAAGCGCACTCACATGAGATTGCCGCCGTTATAGTCGAGCCCGTTTCTGGCAATATGGGAGTCGTCTCCGCGACCATCGAATTTTTACAAGCGCTTCGAGATCTCACTGCTACCCATGGCGCGGTCCTAATTTTTGATGAAGTTATCACAGGATTTAGATTGGCCTATGGCGGCGCTAGCGAGTATTTTGGCATTGCACCCGATATGATATGTTTTGGCAAAATAATTGGGGGCGGGCTTCCGGTCGGTGCGTACGCAGGCAAGCGAGCCATTATGGATGTCGTATCTCCAGTTGGCGGTGTCTATCAGGCCGGCACATTATCTGGAAATCCTCTTGCTATGGCTGCAGGAATTACGCAGCTCAAGTATTTACGCGACACTGCGACTATATATGCCGATCTCGATGCCAAGGCAGCGTATTTGGAATCGGGTATTAATACAATCCTACGCGAACTTAATCTCAATTTTACCGTCAACCGAGTTGGCTCATTGCTATGTTTATTTTTCACTTCTCACAAAGTTACAAATTACGATGAGGCGCTCACCTGCGATACTCAAAAATTTAATATATACTTTCAATCTTTACTCGATCAGGGAATTCTCATTGGTCCATCACAATTTGAAGCCATGTTTATTTCCGCTGCACACACATATGCTCAACTAGATACAACATTAGCTGCCATTAGGGTAGCATTAAATCAATTTAAGTAGAGGAGTTTGATTATGAGAGAAAAAATATTAATGAATACCGGTTACAAATTTATTGCCGAGGATATTGCCAATCCGCCAAGCTTCGGGCACAAAGAAACTTATATGATGAGCAAGTCGGTTAGAGGTCGTGGACCTGCTTCGCCATCATATTATGATTCGGACTGGGCAGATGTCGTACTGCCGCATGATTATGTTATAGATGGTGAATATGCTCCTGAGCATAACGGCCCTCACGGTTCTCTTCATCGCGACAATGCATGGTATCGTCGGCAGTTTGCTCTCGATTCTACAGATGCTGACAAAAAATTGTCGCTGATATTTGAAGGCGTTGGTAAAAATACCCAAATTTGGATAAACGGTCATTTAATGGGCTCAAATTCTAGCATGTATAATACTTTTGAAATAGATTTTACCGCCGTTGCCAAGGTTCCGGGCATCAATACGCTTGCTGTATATATCAACAACGCAGATTTTGAGGGCTGGTGGTATGAAGGCGCTGGTATTTACCGCAACGTGTGGCTTCTCAAAACCAATTCACTCAGATTGAACTGGTGGAATAATTACATTCACAGCGAGCACATTAAGGACAACGATTTTAAGGTTTATGCTAATGGAGTTTTGGAGAATTATTCCGCAACTGACAGGGATCTCACGTTAAAGTTTTACATTAAGGAGAGCAAAAATACTGTCGAGCTTGGACAATTTAACGTCACAGTTCCCGCTAACGATTTTCTCTCTTACGAAGAATCATTTGACTTTGCACATGCCACGCGATGGAGCCCTGATCATCCGTTTTTATATCATCTCACTATTGCAGTAGTAGAAGATGGCACTGTAATAGATGAACTCGATACCAACATCGGCTTCCGAACTATCGAGTTTACTCCAAATCATGGTATATTCATCAACGATCAGCCACTCAAATTAAAAGGAGTCTGTATCCACCAAGATCATGGCAGCCTTGGTGTTGCCGTTCCCGCTGCAGTTGAAGAATATCGAATTAAGAAGCTCAAGGAGATGGGCGCCAATGCCTACCGCTGCGCACACAACAACCCTTCTATCAACATTCTCGATTTATGCGACAAATATGGCCTAGTTGTTATCGATGAAAATCGCTGGTTCGAAACTAGCCGTGATGCCTTTTCACAAATCGAATCGATGGTTAAACGCGATCGTAATCATCCTTCCGTAATCGCATGGTCTGCTGGAAATGAGGAGCCCACCCAAAGCACTGTTGTCGGCAAGCATATTTTAGAAGAGATCAAGATGCATATCAAACGCTTCGATCGTTCTCGTCCTGTTACGCTTGCTTTAAACGGTGGCTTCTATGGCTCACACGCATCACACGCCTCCGATGTACTCAGCATCAATTACGCTATAAATTATTATGACAAATCTCATGAAATTCATTCGGATAAATGTATCTTGGTTACCGAAGCTGCAGCTGCCAGCACGATTCGCGGCGTATACTTCCCAGATGATACTTCTTCCAAGCTCACTGCGTATGACGAGCACTTTCCTACATTTGGCGGTTCCTTTAGACATTTTTGGCAGGAGGTCGATACGCGAGATCATATTGCAGGCATCTTCTACTGGACCGGCATTGAATATCGAGGTGAGTCAACTTATCCGCAACTAATTGCCGCTGGCGGTGGTCTCGACAGCTGTTGTTTCGAAAAGGAAAACTTCTATTTACTGCAAGCATTTTGGAAAGATGAGCCTATCTTGCATGTTTTTCCGCATTGGAATCTTATTGGGCATGAGGGCGATACTATAAAGGTGATGACCTACTCAAATTTAGATGAAGTAGAGATCATTGTCAACGGCGCGTCGGCTGGCAAACAAGCGGTTAACAAATACGATCAAAACGAATGGAATATTGCATATGAGCCGGGCGAACTCATTGCGATTGGATACAAAGATGGTTCGGAACTTAAGCGAGTTACTCTAAAAACCACAAAGACTGCAACCAATATACACATCGTTGCAGATAACAAGGCCAATTTTGAGGGCGTTGCCATTCTGAGAGTTTATGCGACAGATATTGATGGTCTATTTGTTCCAGACTGCGCTATTGCCATAGATCACCAAATAGAAAACGGAGTACTTCTCGGTTCTAGCAATGGCAATCCTCTTGATCACACTCCTGTGAAATCTTCGACGCACAATCTTCATGCGGGCTTACTCCAAATTATTGCCAAGCAAACTTCAAAGGATGCTCCGCTTAAAGTCACCGTTTCTACCGCATTTATGACAGCCGAGCTTGTAGACGATTTCTACTCTGTCGCGGCCAAGCAAGTTCCTTCATTAGTGACCAAAGATAAGCTCGATTTAGACGGCTTTCGTGTATGGGCTCCTTCTGTCGATACCGATGTCATTGCAAGAGTTAACTACAACGATATGAATACCAGCTTCCCATTTAAATTTGGTACCGATTCTATTGCAGATATATTCTCTAACTCTGCTGGCATGGCCAAATACACAACCCAAATTTTAGTTCCAAACTATGTTGGCAACAAAAATATTTCAATTGTTATCGATGGAGTACACGGCGATACTTCAATATATATAGCTCATGCCGATAATCCTTGGCCTGGTTCGCAACCTCGAAAGCCGCATTCAACACAGTTACTACAATTTGATGATCCACATGGCGGCAACATTACTGTACCACTCAAGCATTTCTTTAAAAACGAGAAGATAGTTGTCCACATTATAAACAACGATAAAATTACTGGCAGAATATATTGGTCTCTCAATCCGCAGCCAACTACCGAAGCCTAAAATTTCGCATACTTGTACGGCCTTTTATCATCTGAATCTATTCCTGTTGTGTATGATATATTTGGTACGGTCGCATAAAATCTCTCCAGCGCGTCTGCATTATCAGTTGCAGTTTTAAAGATTGCTATATTTAGCTGTCGTAGTATTTCTGCAACTTTTGCATGCGCTGCTGCTATAAGATCATCAAACGATTCATTTGAGATTTCTCCAGTTATTGGATGTCTCCAGCTATCTTTGCTTGTATTTAGATAGTCTATATTTCCGTCGTAACATTTGTGGTATGAAAACGAATCTACCAACCCGGCTATTTCCTTTGGCAATGCCGGAGAAATCGCCTTTGCCACGGCTTTCTTTACCCCAAAATTATCATACGTTAATATAAAATAATTTCTAAAATATCGATACGAAATATCAAAAATTTGGCCTCCATTTTTTATATCATATGTGGAGCGCAAGCTAAATTCATACAAATCTAAAATAATTTTGGGCACCGGCTTTGCTTTTAGTATATGCTTATGCACCTTAAATTTATTGGCTTCCAAATCAAACGCTTCCTTTAATATTAGATAATCTATAGCGAGCTCCATTTTGCGATGTACCCCCATATATTTATCAGTATCGGGATCTCCCGGAATATACTTTCCGCCTATATAAAATATATAGGGATGCACACTAGAATCTAAAATATAGTGGCATAAAAACCCAGACATATATGCCAGCAGTTGCTCCGTCTCCTCTAGATTACCTCTGTTAGAACAGACGAAGCGCATCGCGGATTCGATAAATTCTTTGGTTTTGCTATTATGCATAGCTGCTGCTACGTAACTGAAGTTGTCTTCTTTATATCTGTCATGATAAAACATTGGATCCGGGCCTTGGCATCCCAAAAAAAATAAGGCTCTGTTTTTTGCAATAGCAGAATATAGTTTTGTTTTCGCTATATTCTTGGTGGCATTTAACCCAAAAATATAGTGAGTGATAATATCGGGCATAGTATCAGTCTCCTTTTCTCAATTTTACGGTAATATTCCCTAATTTAGGCCGCTTTATTCGTTATTCTTGTAGCAATAAGTCGCAATAAAGTGAAACCCCCCCTTGATTATCTCTATAATAGCAGTATAATGAAAATTGCGGGAGCAACCGCTTATTTTTTTGATTATTGTAACTATTATCACTTTTAGGAGGCAACACATGAAATTTTTTATCGATACAGCTAACATTGAGCATATCAAAAAAGCTAATGACATGGGTGTAATTTCAGGAGTAACAACTAATCCATCACTTATTGCGAAAGAAGGTCGTGATTTTAATCAAGTTATTTCTGAAATTGCAAGCATCGTTGATGGAGCAATTAGTGGTGAAGTAAAAGCAACCACGGTTGATGCCGAAGGAATGATTGCAGAAGGTCGAGAAATCGCCAATATTCACAAAAACATGGTTGTAAAGATTCCGATGACCGCAGAAGGATTGAAAGCTTGCAAAGTTCTTTCTAGCGAAGGCATCAAAACTAATCTTACTCTAATTTTTAGCGCAAACCAAGCTCTATTGGCCGCACGCGCCGGCGCAACCTATGTTTCACCATTCTTAGGTAGAATTGATGATATCAGCGGTAGAGGGATAGATTTAATTAGCGAAATATCCGCTATTTTTAAGGAGCATAATATCGATAGCCAAATTATAGCCGCCAGTGTTCGCAACCCTGTTCATGTAACAGATTGCGCATTATTGGGAGCGGACATTGCCACTGTGCCATATAACGTTATCGAACAGATGATCAACCATCCCCTAACCGATGCTGGAATCGAAAAATTTAAAGCTGACCACATAGCAGTATTTGGAAATTAATATAAGGAGGCTAATACCTTGAACGCAAACGAAATTAGAAAGCTTATAATAGAAGGAATTTATAATGCACAGAGCGGTCACCCAGGCGGGTCATTGTCTATTGCAGAACTAATGTCTGTATTGTTTTTTGATGAAATGAATATAGATCCCAAAAATCCAAAAGACCCAGATAGAGACAGATTTGTTTTATCAAAAGGTCATGCGGCACCAGCCTTATACGCGGCATTGGCTCTTAGAGGCTACTTTGATCCAGAAGACATAAAAACTCTTCGAAAAGTAGATAGCTACCTACAGGGGCATCCTTGCAAAAACAAAGTTCCCGGCGTTGACATGAGCACAGGGTCATTGGGCCAAGGTCTCTCTGCAGGCAACGGAATGGCTATGTGTGGCAAATATGACAAAAAAGACTATCGAGTATATGTAGTATGTGGCGAAGGCGAAATCCAAGAGGGACAAATTTGGGAAGCCGCGATGACTGCCGCACACTATAAGCTAGATAATCTCACTTTATTTGTAGACTCTAACAAATTGCAAATCGATGGACCTACCGAAGAAGTAATGAGTGTTGGCGACATTTCTGCAAAATTTAGTGCATTTGGCTGGAATACCCTAACTATAAATGGCCACGACGAAGCTGCGATCAAAGAAGCAATTGCGTCGGCAAAAGCATATAAAGGCAAACCAACTGCTATTGTATGCGAAACTATAAAAGGCAAAGGCGTTTCATATATGGAAGGCAATCTCAATTTCCATGGGGCAGCACCAAATAAAGAACAATACGAAATCGCTATGAAAGAGCTTGGAGGTAGATAGGATATGGCAACACCAACTAGAGAAGCATATGGAAAAGCATTAGCCAAATTAGGTCATGAAAAAGAGTTTTTTGTATTAGATTCAGATCTTGCAAAAGCAACCGCTACAATACACTTCAAAAATGAACACCCACAACGTTTTTTTGATATGGGTATCGCAGAATCCGATATGATGTCTACCGCAGCCGGAATGGCAACATGTGGCAAAAAAGTTTTCGCTAGCACTTTTGCTGTATTTGCCGCTGGAAGAGCATACGAGCAAATTCGCAACTCAATAGCATATCCAAATCTGCCTGTAGTTATCGGAGCGACTCATGGAGGCGTTATGATAGGTGAAGACGGAGCGTCACATCAGGCAATAGAAGACGTATCGCTTATGAGAACTATGCCTAACATGACAGTTGTTGTTCCTGCTGATGCCGCAAGCACCACTCAATTTGTAGAGCAGGCAATGGACTTTCCGACTCCGTTATATATTAGAGCGGGGCGCGGTGCCACACCTGACATATACAATGAAAACACAAAACTTACAATCGGCAAAGGCAACGTATTAATAGATGGTACCGACTTGACTATCATAGCCATGGGAGAGTTGGTCTCCGAAGCGCTTCAGGCAGCAAAGCAACTTGATCAGCGAGGTATTAGTACTGCCGTAATTGATATGCACACGGTTAAGCCTATTGATAGAGACTTGGTATGCAAATACGCAAAGAAAACCGGCAAGATTATTACAGCCGAAGACCATAGTATAATTGGAGGGCTGGGCTCTGCTGTTGCCGAGATATTAGCCGAAACCGGAGACGCGACACTCAAGCGCCTCGGTATAAACGATGTATTTGGAAAATCGGGCACCAGATCTGATCTGCAAGAATATTTTAATTTAACTGCTAAAGGAATTATCGAACTCGCACTAAAATAATATAAAAAACCCCCCAGTCTAAATACTGTAGGGGGTTTTTATTATGCCTTATTTATTTGGCTATCCTTCCTTTATAAAATCCACTGGTTTGCGACGCCGCCCAAATTACATCTTCCTCATGCGGATCAAAGATCACTTCTAATATTTTGTCCGGATTGCCCAATCCCTGATTAATCTTTATCCAATTTTTACCTAAATCGTCAGTGTAAAATAGCCCGCAATTTAGACTGTCTATTGCAGAGTTTTTATCTACGTTTACTATCATTCGATTTTCATTGGCAGGATCCAAAAATGTTTCTATTACTGTTGGCATCTTAAAGATCTGCTCCCAGTTTTTGCCCTCATCATCGCTAATCCACACTCCATCGATTTCTGATAATCGCCCACCTTCACCTGTTGAGATTACAATTCTTCCCGATTCTGCGACAGTAACATCGTTTACTGCCGTAATTCCTGCTGGCAACAAAATTTTTTCCCACTTCTCTGCTCCATCTGTAGATTTAAATAATCCTCCACTGTTTTTACCCTGTTTCATTGCCGCCGCATAGATCACTGTATTATCTGGATTGAACGCTACTGCATTGATATTTGGACTGAATGGTAATCCGTTATTTGCGGCCTCCCAGGTCACTCCCGCATCGGTCGTTTTAAATACGCCTCGCTTATATTCTGGTATCGGATTTTCTCCATCACCTCCAGTATCGTTTATAACCGATATCGGCATCGCGAAGTACATCGTGTTTACATCATTTTTATCGATTATCAGCGTATATGCTTTTACAGAATTGCTAGGGTCGCAGCTGACTCCCGCTATTTGGTATACCAGATCACTTACTGAACTCCACGACTTTCCGCCATCAGCAGACTTCATAAACTCTCCTGCGTGACCTAGCCTTTCTACTAATGTATATAATTTATTGGGATCTGTTGGGTCATATGCTATCGCAGAAGTTGGGCATGGCACCGAATTTGTTGGGTCTAGCTTAGCTACCGGCATGTTTGTAGTATTCAAATACTCATAATCCACATCATCTACCACTTCCCATATTCCTGTTTCACCCACTACAAATCTTATGTCTCCCGTTTCTGGCTCTGCCAATAAAAACTTACCCGGAATATTACTATTGCCACGACCTACCCAGATGCCGCTATCCTCTGCCCCCACCTCTACCGCGTCAACCTGATTCCATGTTCTGCCATAATCAAATGATGCAACACGCGATTTAAAAATATGCGTCATCAACGTTTTTCCGTCTGGGCTAACATCCAAATATTGTACTGCCAATTGCGGATAGCTCAGCTCATACATATGCGACCATTTGGATTCCCCACCTACTTCAACATTCGCCGTAGTCAATTCCACATCTGACGGTGAATACAAACTCTCCAGATATTCAACATCTTCTGTCGGACCGTATGCTCCCGCTCCCGTTTCTCCCCCTTTGCCTACTCTAGTCGAAATAAACCAGTTTTTACCCCCATCTTCGGTCATCCATACGCCTTCGGGGCCCACAGAATATTCCTTTCTACTGCAGGATAGCAGATAGATGCGATTTGGATTTGTTGGATCCACCTCGATTTCACGAAAGTTTGGCAAGATTGCCGATGGCAAATTTAAAGTTGACTGCAACTCTGTTTTTGATTCACCAAACCATTTACCCATATTGTGAAAGAACCCATAGCTTCCTGTTAAAGTACTTTCATCTCCAAATTGTGTAAAATCAACATAGAGCGAATCGGTTGTAATCGATTCCCAATTCTCTCCTCCATCGGTGCTTCTAAATGCTCCCCCTCTTGATGCAATATCAAATTTACCTGCTGTATCGCTGGGCACTTTATCCCACATCGTAAGCTCCGTCGCAAACAAAGTCACCTGCCCCGTTGACGCATCGTAATGCATATCGAGATCTCGTAATATTTTAGTTTCCAGACCATTGTTTTTTTCGGTATAGGTGACTCCACCATCTTTGCTGACATAAACGCCATGGCTTGTGCCTACATATAGCGTGTTAGAATCTTTGGGATCCACAAAAATTTGGCCTATCTCTGTACCTTTTGGTAGCCCTGAATTATATAATTTCCAACTTTTTCCTTGATCGATAGATTTAAATATCGCACCACTTACTTTGAGTTTGGAGGTATTTTTCTGTGGCTTTTTTTGAGTTCTAGCATCGATGTTGTCCCAAAATTCTCCCGCTCCGGCGTATATTATATTGTCATCATTCGGGTCAATTCTTATTGCCGACAATGCCGTTCTGCTAGGTTCTTTAAAAGTTTCTAGGTTGGTGCGCTCCCAGTTTAACCCTTTATCGGTTGTTTTCCAAAGCCCAAACGCGCTTACTGCAAAGCCGAGGTTTTCATCTTGCTTCGAAAAATCCATCTGATACACTTGCCCTATGTTAAACGGTCTACCATTGGTATCATCGTCGGTTATTGGCGTCCAAGTATCGTGGCTTTGCATGTTGTCGGTCGACACATATGTATTTTGCATGTTCTGCGAAATATATACCCAGTCCGGATCTGTCGGATGAAATATCGAGGAATCTGCTCCACCCTGGCTTCCTGGACCAATTTGTGTCCACAATACTTCGTCACTAGATATTACTTTTGTCGAGATCAATTGTTCAAAAAATATATCTTGCGCAATCACTACTCCTGTCCCGGCTATTAAACCCAAGCTCATTAATGCTGTCATAAATTTTCTTTTCATATATACAGCTCCTTTTTTATTATATAATATTAATTTATTGTATATTAGATATACTCTCAAGTCAATGTTCTTTGTGTAATACGTAAATACATTTCCATATTTTCTTAACTTTGTCGAAATGTTTTGTAAAATTAGTACTATATCATCTGCAATTCTAATATACTACTATCACATCATTTTATTGTATTTATTATAATCTAAGAGGAGATTTATTATGAACAAAAAATTAATCACCGCTATTGTAATTGCTGGCGTCACTCTCATTTCTCACCCATCACAAGCTCTTTTTCACTATTTAAACGACTACTCGGAAACGCTAAATACTGCACATATGCCGTCTACAGACCTCGTTGACTGGGTCCAGTTTGCTCCCGGAAATGCCGGAGATTCCGATGGCGTTTTTATACATCCAACCAACGATGATATAATGTTTAGCTTTCCCGACATGGGCAACGCATATAGATCTGCAGATGGCGGAAAAACCTGGACCACTCTTTTGGATAGCGACCAAACTACATCTCGACCTCTTACTATGGTATACGGAATGGACTTCTCCCGTCAAAATCCAAACTTCGGCATGGCGGCAAACTCATCGGGCATCCAAATCACCACTGATGCTGGTGTGACTTTTGGCGATTTTATTCTTTCTGCCAACATCGAGACGATTACTGTTCATCCTCACAACGACAACATCTGGTTTGCAGGCACTGGAAATTTTTGGAACACGAAACAAAATTATCGCACGTATGTAAGCCCACACGGAATTAAGCCCGCTCCTAATGCTGGCAAATTATACAAAACCGTCGATGCGGGCCAAACTTGGACCGAGCTTAAAAATACCGGCATCCATCCTAAGGCAGAGTTTGGTGTATTTTATATATATCCTTCAGACCCAAATCTAATGTTTACCGCGACTACATACGGATTATATAAGAGCACTGATGGCGGCAACTCTTGGAACAAAATCGAATCCATTGAACTTGCAGATGGCGACGACCACGATCTGGTTATGGACCTTGAGGTCTATGAAGATCCCCAAACCGGCAAGCTTACCCTTTATGTCATCAACCAAATTAAATATGATATCGACACCGAAGCGGGCATGGTTACAAGCTCCGGCGGAATCTTAAAAAGCCATGACTTGGGCAATACCTGGATTGATATCAGCGGTGACTTAGGCGTCGACTTTACTCAAATACATGACGCCACGTATGACTTAGTTCAAAATACACTAAAACCTAATGGCATTGATTATATAGGCCACGAAAATTTTGTTAAAAATTGGTTCCCGACTGCTACTAGCAAATACTTTAATAAATCTAAGTATCGACCAAACAATGCCTCTGTGACAGCAATTGCGCCAAATCTCCCAACTCATTTTCTCCACAATTTTGATCAGATCGAAGTGGACCCAACTAATCCTGATAAGATTTATATTTCGCAAGACGGCAAGTGGTCTGCGTCGACGCTAATAGGAGACGTTTGGACTACAGATAACGGCGGAGAGGATTGGTATATTGCTACTCGCACGGGTCTTGCCTGGGATTATCCTAACGAGTATTGGGAATCGCTAAACCAACCAATGGGCAAGAATGTGCAGCCAGATCATTATAATTATGATTACGGAATCGAATTATATACTACGCAAGGTATGCGTGATTTGGATATGAATAGCAAAGGTGAAGTTTTTGCATTGTATCGAACTTTATACAAATCTACAGATGGCGGAGAGTATTGGCAAAACTTAGATAGCGTTCAGCTTCCTTCTGGCGGATGGACCGGAACCGGCGCGAGTAATCTTCCCGGAAAACAAATTATTACCGATACCAGAGATCCAAATTTGATGTATATGGTGGGTGGCGAAAATCGATTGTTCCAAAAAGTTAATGATGATGAAGAATATTATTATCCTGATACAGCATCTATGCTAAACTACCCCGACTCTCCTGAGAATATCTCGATGATTGCAATACATCCTGAGGATTTAAACACAATGTACTCGCTGATGCTACGCCAGGGTGGCCAGGGTGACATATACAAATCTACCGATGCGGGGGTAACATGGAAATCTATGGCAAATATTTTTAAAACGCCCGATGTCCATACCAAAGTGGTGCAAAAAGGCTTTATCATCGACCCAACCAACCCCGACAATATGTATTTTTCTGTTACCGCAACCAACGTCAACGAGGTTCCTCCGCTTCACGGTACACAATATAGCGGCGTATACAAATCAACTGATGGCGGATACACTTGGAACAAAAATACTGCGGGACTTCCGGGCACTCACGACGTGTTCGATCTCGAGTTCGCTCCAAACGATACAACAACCATTTACGCAGCATCATCAGCTGGCAAAGATATACCTATTCCAAAACTTGAAACTGCATCAGAGTGGACTTTGGACCAGGGGGCTTCTTTTTATACGTTCTACGCCGGAAAGGGGCATTACTCTCTGGCTTTACCAGCTACAGCGACAGCTCAAAGAGCATTGCCAACACTTGCTCCCAATACAGAATATTACATTTCAACTCTTGTCACAACAGACCCTGACGGTGAGTCGATTATGTCTATTGTTGCAGAAGATGGAACTGTACTCGGGCAAGAAACTCTTGTAAGCTCTAATTTTGAGATAAAGGGCATATTTTTTACTACACCCGACAATCCAAATGTATCGCTAACATTTGAAGGCACAGGCGAAGGCGATGTGTATCCAGACAAAATTACTCTCAAAACTGCAGGCGGGCTGTATCGCTCAACCGATAGCGGAGAGACTTTTGCGCGAGTGGAGAGCTTTCCGCAGATTCCACAAGTAAACGATATAACTGTTGCTGGAGACAAGATCTACGTTGCAGGAGGGAACGCAACTACTGGAATTGCCAATGGCGGCTTATGGGTTGGTGACGGCGAAACATGGACCAAAATATTTGAGCACCCTAAAACGCTTGCGATCGATGTGGATCCTTACAACCATGATCGACTGCTAATATTTACTGCTCGAGAATCATATAATTATTATGATGAAGACAGCTATAATGCGGGCGTATATTATTCTGATGACGCAGGCGCGACATGGTCCAAAATAAATCATGGCCTGGGCAATCCTACAGGCGTATACGACGTTGCCTTCGACTTGGCAGACCCAAATGTTCTGTGGCTAACTAGCAGCTCTGGCGGATTCTATAAAGGGTTTATTGGAGGTGCTCCAGAAAGAGAGACCAACTTGCCTGAGTATACAGTAACATTTGCGACAGGAGCTGATACACAAACCCAGACAGTGGAAAAATATTCCAAGGCAATTAAAATTGGCCCTACAAATATAGTATGGCATCTTAATGGTGCTCCATACAACTTTAATACCCCGGTTATAGCAAATATAACTTTGGAAGCTATACCTAAATAATCAACGAATCTTGGAGGGGCATATTACAGTGCCCCTATTATTTATGATTGGAGAGATAAAATGAATAGAAGATTAATTTCCGCACTCACACTTTTAACCGCAATAACAACTACTACAATAGTTACTCCTATATTGGCAGCAACTCCAGCCACCGACGCAATTACTACTTTATTAGAGGAGCTAGGCATTTCAGATTTAGAACTTCCCGAATTTGAGCCAGAATTCGAATTAGAGATCGACCCATTTTTTGATGACTTCTTTGACGAAGTACCTTATATTCCAGTGCCCGTTGTTCCAGATATGCCAGAAGACGACTTTCCGCTGATCGCACCAGATATGACTGTTTCTATGCCTATTGCAGAATCCGAAAATTTAATGGCAGCGCTAGATCCAGGATTTGATGCCGGTGCCGATTCGGGATTATTTAAGGCACTTGCCCCAGCCTGGGGAGAAGGGATTTCTAATTCTGAAATTGTCTCCGATGATGGCAATAACGCACTTATGCTCACTAATAATGGTAGCTCAAAATCTTGGGCATTCACTGTAAAGGGACTTTCGCCAAATACGAATTATCAATTTACTGCTAGAGCAAAGAAAAATGCATCCAATCCCTCTTCTGCTATTGTATTCAACAAAGCCGCAATAGCTGGCGCGACATCCAATGTTGTACATACAATTACCTCTGTTGATGCCTGGCAAACTATCACATACAGTTTTACGACCTCCGCCACTGCAACATCTCTAAATATAGGATTAAACTTCAATTCTAGCACCACACCATATGAGGATGCCAAAATTTATATGGATGACTTCTCGCTAATTGCAATAGACGCAATTCCAGAGCCCGATAAATACCCCGACCACAACGACCAGTTTAATCCCAATGATGAGGTATTAGATGCATCTCCAGATGTGTTTCCTCTATCTGATAAAGCTAACACACGCAACTGGGCGCTCAGCCAAACTTTTTCTGATGAGTTCGACGATGCCACTCTCGATAGCAGCAAGTGGAAGACTATCAATAAAAACTGGTCTGGCAGATTCCCATCTTATTATGTCGAAGATAATGTGCGTGTTGAAGACGGCAAAATGGTATTGCAATCCAATTGGGGCGATATGGTTTTGGATGAAGATGGAGAAGTTACTAATGCCGGCGAAATGACACAGGGCTATGAAGCTGCCGTTGCCTTAAACCCTACGCTAACAGGATATGGCTATTATGAGGTTATGACCAGAACTGCGCCGATAAGTATGACAAGCTCGTTTTGGATGCGAGGCGCTACCAAAGAAATTGATGTCTATGAGCAGATCGGCTCACCACGTAAAGGCAGCGGCACCACCACATATCCTATCAATACACACGATTTCGCCGACAAAAATAATCAAATCTCTGATCCATTTTCATATGATACGGGCGACGATTTAACTGCAGATTATCACGCATTTGGATTGGAGTGGGGTGCCGACTGGCTCAAGTTTTACTATGATGGGGAGCTTATTCATGTTAAAGAAAACAAGGGCTTCCATGAACCTTTGGAAATGAAGTTTGATACCGAAACATTTATTTGGAAAGGATTTCCATATGAAGAAGATTTTAAAGTTTTTACCGATCCTCTAACATTTGAAGAACGATACACCGGCGACTTTCATATCGAATATATTAGAGTTTGGCGTTCTGATGATCCACAAATAGAAGAAGAAGTTGCACCTCCGACCAAACCCGCACCCAAAGAAATTTCTGCGACATACGGGACCCCTGCCAACTTAACCACTTCTACAGATGCGATTTGGAACACCTCCACTGCAATAAACGATTTGGAAGTGTTATATGGCGGAATCGAGAAATTTAACTCCACTATTTCGGCAAAAGCCATGTGGGATGCGAACAACTTATATTTGCTTGCGGAAGTGGAGGACCGCGACATCTTTATCAATACCGAAAATACTAGCAATGGAGACTCTATCGACTTTTATCTAGATGGAGGAAACGAGAAGGCCACTGCATATGATTTGAACGATATTGCGATCAAAGTACTGCCAGATGGCACTGTCGAAACAGCTGCAGCCGGCGTGACTGCTACTGCCCTCGAATCTGATGCCGGATATACTATACAGGTCAAAATTCCTTGGAACACTTTAGGCGTTACAGCAGCTGCCGATCAGGTAATAGGCTTCGATGTGCAACTTAACGAAGGGCATCAAAATACTCAGGCACGCGACGGCATTGCCGTATGGAATGGCGATACATCTTTGCCGCAGTCTCTCGCTACTGCCGGAACTTTAAAACTATCAGAAGCCAACTTGCTTTTAGCTCTAGATCCTGCCTTCAACTTAGGCACCGATAGCCCTCTTTTTAAAAGCATCGTCAATGGCTATGGACCTGCAGATGTCACCAAAAATATTATCGTCGAAAACAATAACAACATCCTCGAGCTCTCTCACACTGGCACTGCAGGCTCGGACAAATTCGCTATCACGGACCTTTCGCCTAATACCACCTACAAACTCACCTTCGATGCCAAAAAGCATGTTGACAACCCTTCGGTATTAGCCATTATCAACGGAAATACTGTGACCGCTGGTGCCGACATAATGATTCCTGTATCAAATGATTGGCAAAATCTGGAATTAGAGTTTACCACGTTGCCCTCGGCTACAGATGTAATATTTGCTGCAAACTTTTCTAGCAACTCGGTAGCTTATGATGATGACAAGGTATACTTTGACAACTTTGTATTAACAAAAATCGGCACCCTCCCCGCACCAGATGGCCACTTCGCATATCTAAACGAATACTTTGCCGAGCTTAACGCAAAGGATATTGCATCTACTGGCGATGTCGAGTGGGTTCAATTTGCGCCTGGCAATGCTGGAGACTCCGACGGAACATTTATACATCCAACCGATGATGACGTTATGTTTAGTTTTCCTGACATGGGCAACGCGTATCGATCTGCAGATGGTGGGCTCACTTGGCAAACTATTTTGTATCATGATCAAACTACAACGACTCCTCTTACCAAAGTATATGGAATGGATTTCTCGCGTCAGGATCCCGACTTTGGAATGGCCTCAAACGGGGCAGGCATTCAGATCACCCGGGACCGAGGAGAGTCGTTTAGCGATTACGTGTTTTATGGCAACATCGAGGCGCTTGCCGTTAACCCTCAGGATGATAGCATCTGGTTTGCGGGAGCAGGTAACTTTTGGAACACTAAGCAAAACTATCGCACCGATGCTATGCCTCATGGAATCGGCCCCACTAGCAATGCTGGAAAACTATATAAATCTACCGATTCTGGCAAAACTTGGAAAGAACTTCAAGGTACTGGCATTCATGAAGAGGCAGAATTTGGTGAAATCTATATCGACGCCGATAATACTGATCTAATGTTTGCAACTACAACGTATGGGCTCTACAAAAGCACCGATGGCGGTAGCAGTTGGAGCAAAATCGAAACTATAGAATCCGCGAATGGCGATGAGCACGATATGGTAATGGATCTCGATGTGTACAAAGACCCTTCAACGAAAGAGCTGACGTTATATATTATCAATCAGGTACAATATTATATTGATGAGAGCGCCAAAACTGTTGCAAGCAAGGGGGGGATTTTTAAGAGTACCGACTTAGGCGATACTTGGACAAATATTTCTGGAGATCTGGGCATCGATATCAAAGCGTTAAATGACGAAAACTCTAAACTGGTTAACGAGGTGCTGGAGCCAAATAATATTGAGTTTAATGGCAGCGAAAACTTTCCGCGAATATGGCTTAATGTTGGAATGAATAAGTATTTTGCAGGCTCAAAAATACTAGAGGGCACAAGTTTTGGCGAGCTGGCTCCAAACTCTCCAGAGCAGATTATGCATAACTATGATCATATCGAAGTTGACCCAACCAATCCAAACAAAATCTACGTTTCGCATGATGGAAAATGGTCGGCGTCGCCATTTGTTGGTGATGTATACACAACAGATGATGGCGGCGAGCACTGGTATATTGCTACGCGAAGTGGTTTGGCCTGGGAGTATCCTTCTGAATATTGGAAATCTCGAAATCAGCCTATGGGCAAGAATGTACAACCCGACCATTACAACTATGAATATGGCATTGATTTGTACGCAACACAGGGCGTTAGAGATTTTGATATGAATAGCAAGGGTGAAGCTTTTGCGCTCTATCGCACTCTTTACAAAACTGTCGATGGTGGAGAATATTGGCAAAACCTAGACTCTGTGCAGCTATCTAACGGCGGTTGGGTCGGCACCGGCGCTAGCAATCTCCCTGGTAAGCAAATTGTTACCGATATCAGAGATCACGACCTTATGTATATGGTCGGTGGCGAAAACAAGCTCTTCAAAAAAATCGATGGTGCCGAAGACGAGTATTACGAAGACACGACTGCCATGATAAATTTCGAGCACTCGCCTGATAACATCTCCATCATTGCTATTCATCCAGACGATATCGATACTATGTACGCATTAATGCTTCGACAGCATGGGCAAGGCGAGTTCTACAGGTCCACCGATGCTGGCGAGACTTGGAATAGCATTTCGACAATTTTCCAGACCGATAATATTCATACAAAGGTTGTACAAAAGGGATTGCTCATCGACCCTACAAATCCCAACAATATGTATTTTTCTATCACTGCGACCAATGTTAACGAGGTGCCTCCTTTGCATGGAACAGAGTATAGCGGCGTGTATAAGAGCACTGATGGCGGTTACAACTGGGAGCAACACACTGCGGGGCTGCCTGGCACCCATGATGTGTTTGATCTTGAGTTTGCACCTAACGACCCGTCTACCATTTATGCTGCATCAAGTGCAGGCAACTCTATCGCTCTCGACAAATTTGAAAGCCAAGATTCTTGGACAATGACCGGCGGAGCGACGATCGGCAACAGCCCTACCAACCACTACTGCCTCATTTTGAAAGGCGAGACAGCCACCATGGAGCGCGAGATTACAGGACTTCTGCCCGACACAGAGTATTACATCTCAACTTACGCATACACCGAAAATGATAGTGCCGCCAAAATGTCTGTACTCGACGCATCTGGCACCGAGCTTAGTAGCGTCGCGATCGTCGACAATATGCAAATAGTAAAAGGAGTTATTTTCAAAACCGGCAAAGACCAAACTGCGGTGACACTCAAGCTCGAAAAAACTTCCGGTACAGATAACGTATACCTCGATAAATTTTCACTTAAAACCGCGGGTGGGCTGTACAAATCAACCGATGGTGCCGAAACATTTTCGCGAGTTGAGAGCTTTCCGAATCTGCCGCAAACTAATATGGTCACAGTGGCTGCAAATAAGATTTATGTCGCTGCCGGAAACGCAACCAGCGGTGTTGAAAACGGAGGCGTCTGGGTTGGCGATGGCAAAACTTGGCAAAAAATCTTTGAGCATCCTAAAGTGGTAACCATCAAAGTGGATCCGTTAAATCACTCCCGATTGCTTGCAGTTACAACGGAAGAAAACTCTGGATATGCCACATATAATGCCGGAGCATTTTTATCTACCGACGCAGGAGCGACCTGGGACAAAATTAACACCGGAATAGGCAATCCGACCGGCATCTACGACGTCGAGTTTGACTTGGCTGATCCAGATAGACTGTGGCTAACTAGCAGCTCTGGCGGATTTTATAAAGGCTATATTGGCGGCTCACCGGCTCGCGATACAAACTTGAGAGAATACGATGTAACATTTAAGGTTGATAAAGAGACCGAGTTTGTAAAAGAAGTACGCAAATATTCGAAAGTCTTCCCGCTCACTAGTGCAGAGCTTGGTGTTGCAACCGACAGCCTCGACACTCCGTTTAAGGGTTGGTATGATGGCAACGAGCCATATAATTTCAACACTCCTGTTACAAGAAATCTCACCTTAACTGCCAAATGGGCTAACGAAGAGGACACGACTGCTCCAACAATCGTCTATGCTGGTGACGCGGCTCTTACTGTAGCTCAGGGAGATAAATTTACGATGCCATCTGTTACAGCCACCGACGATGTATCCGCTAACGAAAATATTACGATCGATTATACTATCACCAATGCGGCTGGTGCAGCTGTCTCTACTGTCGATACATCTAAAGTTGGCACTTATACTATTACTTATACTGCCACAGACGAGGCCGGCAATTCCGCTACTCTCAAAATTACTGTCTCTGTTGTTGCCGCCGCGGGAGCTGAAAATTTGTTTACACCATTCGATCCTGGATTTGATACTGGTGCCGAAAGCCAATTTATGGCAAAATTGAATCCTTGGTGGGGAGATCCAACACCTGAAAAATCAGTGGTTGAGTTGGACGGTAATAATGCATTGCAACTTACACATACTGGAGCAACTACTTCTATCAAATACGACATCAACGATCTCGAATTAGGTGCAACATACAAGTTCAGTGTTAAAGCCAAAAAGGATTTCGCTTCAACTGGAGCGGCAATCGTATTTGAGGGTGCGGCAGTTGGAGCTAGTGCAAATGTAGTTCACACTATTACGGGTGTCGACGAGTGGCAACTTATCGAATACGAATTTACTCCAGTGGAAAATCCATTATCATTGGGCACCGCCAAAACTGTACCATTTGGATTAAACTTTAATAGCGGCACCTACGACAACGCCAAAATATATTTCGACGACTTTTCATTAATTAAGATTAGCGGTGGAGATTCAAAAGAGGACACGACCGCTCCAACAATCGTCTATGCTGGTGACGCATCTCTTACCGTAGCTCAGGGAGGTAAATTTACGATGCCATCTGTTACAGCCACCGACGATGTCTCTGCTAACGAGAATATTACGATCGATTATACTATCACCGATGCGGCTGGTGCAGCTGTCTCTACTGTCGATACATCTAAAGTTGGCACTTATACTATTACTTATACTGCCACAGATGAGGCCGGCAATTCCGCTACTCTCAAAATTACCGTATCTGTTGTTGCCGCCGCGGGAGCTGAAAATTTATTTGCACCATTCGATCCTGGATTTGATACTGGTGCCGAAAGTGAATTTATGGCAAAATTGAATCCTTGGTGGGGAGATCCAACACCTGAAAAATCAGTGATTGAGTTGGACGGTAATAATGTATTGCAGCTTACACATACTGGAGCAACTACTTCTATCAAATACGACATCAACAATCTCGAATTAGGTGCAACATACAAGTTCAGTGTTAAAGCCAAAAAGGATTTCGCTTCAACTGGAGCGGCAATCGTATTTGATGGCAAGGCGGTAGGCGATGGTCCAAATATAGTTCACACTATTACGGGTGTCGACGAGTGGCAACTTATCGAATACGAATTTACTCCAGTGGAAAATCCATTATCATTGGGCACCGCCAAAATAGTACCATTTGGATTAAACTTTAATAGCGGCACCTACGACAACGCCAAAATATATTTCGACGACTTTTCATTAATTAAGATTAGCGGTGGAGATTCAAAAGAGGACACGACCGCTCCAACAATCGTCTATGCTGGTGACGCATCTCTTACCGTAACTCAGGGCGATAAATTTACGATGCCATCTGTTACAGCCACCGACGATGTATCCGCTAACGAAAATATTACGATCGATTATACTATCACCGATGCGGCTGGTGCAGCTGTCTCTACTGTCGATACATCTAAAGTTGGCACTTATACTATTACTTATACTGCCACAGATGAGGCCGGCAATTCCGCTACTCTCAAAATTACCGTATCTGTTGTTGCCGTCGCGGGAGCTGAAAATTTGTTTACACCATTCGATCCTGGATTTGATACTGGTGCCGAAAGCCAATTTATGGCAAAATTGAATCCTTGGTGGGGAGATCCAACACCTGAAAAATCAGTGATTGAGTTGGACGGTAATAATGTATTGCAGCTTACACATACTGGAGCAACTACTTCTATCAAATACGACATCAACAATCTCGAATTAGGTGCAACATACAAGTTCAGTGTTAAAGCCAAAAAGGATTTCGCTTCAACTGGAGCGGCAATCGTATTTGAGGGTGCGGCAGTTGGAGCTAGTGCAAATGTAGTCCACACTATTACGGGTGTCGACGAGTGGCAACTTATCGAATACGAATTTACTCCAGTGGAAAATCCATTATCATTGGGCACCGCCAAAACTGTACCATTTGGATTAAACTTTAATAGCGGCACCTACGACAATGCCAAAATATATTTCGACGACTTTTCATTAATTAAGATTAGCGGTGGAGATTCAAAAGAGGACACGACCGCTCCAACAATCGTCTATGCTGGTGACGCGGCTCTTACTGTAGCTCAGGGAGATAAATTTACGATGCCATCTGTTACAGCCACCGACGATGTATCCGCTAACGAAAATATTACGATCGATTATACTATCACCAATGCGGCTGGTGCAGCTGTCTCTACTGTCGATACATCTAAAGTTGGCACTTATACTATTACTTATACTGCCACAGACGAGGCCGGCAATTCCGCTACTCTCAAAATTACTGTCTCTGTCGTTGCCGCAGATGCCGAAGCTCCAACTTTTAAATACTCTGGCAAAACTTACATCTCTATAGAGGAGGGAGATAAATTTACGATGCCATCCGTTACTGCTGTGGACAATGTAAGCAAAGATGTAGAAGTCAGCGTTGTTATCACCAACTCTAAGGGAACGAAAATCGATAAAATTAACACCAACTTAGCCGGTAAATATACGCTCACTTATACCGCCACAGACGAGGCCGGCAATGCTGCAACTTTGAAAATTACAGTTTCTGTATCCGAAGATGATAACGACTCCTCGGGCGGTGGCTCTTCGGGCGGTGGCAGCTCTTCTGGAGGTGGTAGCTCGTCGGTTATCATCAATTCTTCGAGTAGCAGTTCTTATTCTGGGTATAAATCTGAAGATGAATTACATGCTGAACTTACTGCCGCAATGAGCGCTTCCGACATTATTATGTTCGATAACTTTTTGAAAGCGAGCAAAATTTCGGTACGTGATATAGAAACAACAGCGAAAAAACTCATCGATCTTTCCGCTTCAGAAAAGGAAACGCTCAAGAAAACTGTATCGGCACAGATGCCATATACGAGCATGAATGGTTCAGTCAGCTTGGATATGCTTCGCGATACTATGGGCGATGACTACTCTCAGACAGATCTGCTTGCAACAGTCGCCAGCCCACAGATTTTGGAAATTGTTGGAATTGAACTTAGTCAACCGGTTCAAATAATACCTGCAATTAACACCACCTTTGTAGACGTTTCTGACAGCCATTGGGCAAAGGACTTAATTTCTGAGGCAGTTGGCAAAGGCTACGTATCTGGCGATATTTACAATTTATTCTCTCCCGACAAAGGCATTGTTGTTGCCGATTTGTTTGTATCCTTGGACAGAGTTCTGTTGTTACGAGGGGTAACCGAAATGAACTTAAGCAAAACGACTGTTGAAAAATATATTACGAACAAGAATCATCCAGCATTTAGCAGTATCGCGAGTATAGCATCAAAGCTCAGCGAGAACACCCTCAAAGTTGTTGCAAGCCTCGGAGAGACCGGTCAAATTTCACGTGGGTTGTTTGCACAAATAATATATGAAGCAACGAACGAAATGCATGCGCGCACCAATGCTCCAAAATATTTTGCCGACGTTGCAACTTCGCCGTACAAAGATGCTCTTAACTATTGCATAGAAACGGGACTACTTTCTGGCACCAGCGAGACAGCCATGAGCCCATCAAAAAAACTAACGCGAGCCGAAATGACTGCAATATTATTGAGACTTATGACAAAATAGATCCAGGCAAAATTTCATTCGCATCTCCTCGCCGCTTCAACGGCTAACTCAGAGGAGATGGGACTACTTTCTGGCATCAGCGAGACAGCCATGAGCCCATCAAAAAAACTAACGCGAGCCGAAATGACTGCAATATTATTGAGACTTATGACAAAATAGATCCAGGCAAAATTTCATTCGCATCTCCTCGCCGCTTCAACGGCTAACTCAGAGGAGATGACATTTATGTTAACCTGAATAAAAAGTTTGAAAGTTGCCGAAAACATGCTATAATAATCGTAGTTTTACTATCTCAAAACTTTGGAGGCTATTATGAATATAAAGAAATTTTTACTAACAGCAATGACGGCAATTTCAATCTCCGCAACTTTGATAGGATGTGGTGGCGATACAGACTCGGCGGCTACCGTAACTGATAATTTAGATTTGTATACACCACTTGGCACCTACCCTGTTGTCAAAGAGGGAGTTGATATCTCATTTACAGCATTTGCACCTTTGCTAACTAATATAACTACATATGCCTATGACACAAATTTATTTACAAAGCATTTCCAAGATTTGACAGGTGTTGAGATCGAATGGGTTGAATGTACTTCTGCAGATAAAAAGCAAAAATTTAATGTAATGATGACCGGAGGAGACTATACAGACGTAATTTTAGAAATGCAAAATACCCTTTCTGAGTTATCTCTGTATGGATCTCAAGGAATCTTTATTCCGCTAAACGATCTAATCGACCAGTATATGCCAAATTTGAAAGCAGTGCTCGAGAAAAATCCACACGTCGTCGACGCCTGGACTGCGACTGATGGAAACATTTACTCGCTTCCTAAAATTTCGGGCAGCCTTAACAACCAAGTCGGCAATAAAATGTGGATGAATCAGGTGTGGCTAGACAATTTGGGATTAGAAGTACCTACTAATATCGACGAATTTTATAATGTGTTGAAAGCATTTAAGGAGCAAGACGCTAATGGCAATGGCGACCCGAACGATGAAATTCCTTTGACCGGATCTTATAAATCATGGGCAGGCGATATTACACTATTTATTGGCAACATGTTTCAGCCTATGTCTAACTCGTCCAAATTTTTAAATATCGATGAAGACGGCCAAATTTTCTATGCGAAGTCGACAGATGAGTGGAAAGAAGCGCTTAAATTTATGAATAAGCTTCATGATGAGGGGTTATTTGACCCTATGTATTTCTCGCAAACGTCTGATCAGCTAATAAAGTTGGCATCAAATCCTGCAGCGGCCGTCGTGGGCACCACAGTTGGCGGGTCGGTTACAGTATTTGCCAATACCACAAACCATGAGCGATGGGGACAATACACTTGGGTGCCACCAATTGAAGGACCAACCGGGCTAATTTCTACAGCGCACACACCTGATTTTGGCAAGGCAGTTTTATCGATCACAAACAGATGCGAAAACCCAATAGCTGTTGCGCGCATGTTTGACTATATGTATGATGCTGAAGGCAAGGGCACCTTTGCAAATGAATATGGATTAGAGGGGACGGGACGATATCGACTAGCCGAAGAGGGCACCAAAAATTATGTTGGCGGACCTGCAGAAGTTATCAACCTCTCAGCCGATGCGGCAAAAGACGTTAGCTGGGGTGGACTTGGACCAGGGTATCACGACGAAGACTGGCTACTTATGTTTGGGGTAAGCGACAAACCATCTGAAGAAGTTGGGTATCTTCTCTATCGTGCCGGGCAAGACTATATCGATCATGCGCAAGATATCGATACTATGATTCCTCCATTGGCATTTGATTTGGATGACTCTCGAATTTTGGTTGATGTAGAAACAAATCTTGGAATGTATCTCGATCAGGCAACTGCCGACTTTATCACTGGCAAAGTGGATATCGACGAGGGATGGGACGACTATTTAGAACAGCTAAATAATATCGGTATAAACCAATATATTTCAGTGCATCAGGAGGCGCTCGATTTAAAATTATCTAAATAAATTTGTGTAGACGAGGCTTCGGTTTCGTCTTTATTTTTTTCCAATTTTTGCCGATATATTATGTATAATAGGACAAGGAGGTACATATGGCACTAATATTTTTGGGATATTTCATAAATTTTATACCCAATTTCTTGGGTTATTTGATTATTGCAGCTGGGCTATCTTCGCTGCTCGTCACTCAAAAAACTTATTCACTGATAGCAGCAAAGCAATGGGCACTGATGCTTTCCATTGTTACATTTTTTCAAGCAATTATTTTTTTATTTGAGACGCAAAACTTTTCAAACACTCCAATAACAATATTGTCAACTGCATTCAATTTAACTAATCTTTATTTTATATATCTACTAGCAGTTAGTTTTCAGAGCATTGCAACAACTTTGGGAGCAATACTAAGAACTAAACTGGTATTTTTTACATTAGGTATTTCAGTTATTTTATTAATTTTTGACGCAATATTCAGTTTTATTGGTAGTGAATCTGAAGTAATGCCTATGTTACTATTCGTTACACAAATTGTACAATATTGTGCAGTTTTAATTTTAGTTATACGAATTAGTATCATGCGCAGAAAGTATCGATACACTCATGGTTAAATTAATATCACACACAAAGATAAGGAGGTAGACATGACACTAATATTTTGGGGATACTTATTTATACTCTTTAACGATGTTATTCTTAACGATATTATTCTAGGAATATCATCTTTAAATTTTATTGCCTATATAATGATTGCAATAGGACTCACACGTTGGATAGAGAAAAGCAAAAGTTATAAGCTGATCGCTGCCAAACAATGGTCAATTGGACTTGCAATCGTTTCGTTATTATATGAAGTCATAATTTTTTCGTCAATTTTTTCGTTGGATTATATATCTCTTTCCTCACCCTTTGCGACGCTGATAAGCGCTGCATTTAGTTTGGCATCTATATACCTACTATGTTTAATTACATTGGGAATAAAAGATTTTGCTACATCTTTGGAGATTAAATTAAATACTAATCCAATACTAATTTTGGCACGAATTTCAGCTTTGCTAGTATTTATTACGCCTATACTAATAATAATAGATAGCGAATCGCTGTCGATTTATTCATCTATCCAAATTCCATTGAGTCTATTGCAAATAGTAGGCATAATTATGTTTTTAAATATGATGCAACGAGCAACCGCTGCATATGTCCAATCAGAAGATATTACGTAATCTTCACTAGCGATACTAATAGGGTGTCGCTTTTTTTATAATAAAAATAACAATTTATCTTAAAATTTTCATATTAATGTGATATTTTATAGGTAGGGGGGCGATTTATTCATGGCACAAATATTTTGGGGATACCTATTTATATTCTTTAGCATATCGTTAAATGGAATCGATTTACTTCCAGATTGCTTAGGATACTTTTTTATAATGAAAGGTGCAATATTTTTATCCAGTACGAGCAAACACTTTGTTGCAGCAAAACCTTGGTCAATCGGTCTTGCCATAATTACACTACTCGAACTAATTAACAACTCCTTTATCGGGTTGTATCTCGGCGAAACTATTGCGTCCTTACTCGGCGCCGCACTGAAATTTGCCGACCTGTATTTATTATATATAATTATATTAGGCATTAAAGATTTGGCAGCTTCTACGCTAGAACAGGCACAGGAGAATGCAAAACCCGTATTTTCTGCAATGGCTGTTGATGCTACAACACTGGATATACAGACTGTAACTGAATTGATTGAATCGGCTGATGCCGAAGAAAATATACGCAATGCATCATTGTTCCGTCGCATCGCTACTGCCATGAAATTAAATGCCAAGACAAAGATCTTTTTACCGTTGTGGAAAATAATGCTTATTGTTCAAGTTGCTTCGGTAGTATTCTCTGCCTTTGCATTGGACCTTTCTGTCGATGCATCTGCTGAAGTTGTAGCAAGTGAAGTGATCCCATCCACTATATTTACTGTTGGATCCGAAGTTTTAATTGCAATCAGTATTCTGTTGATGTTCATATTTTTATTTGTAATGTATCAGCTTAATTTAACATATGAATATTTTAATAAATCTAGATAGCAACAGAGCCCCATTTTGGGGCTTTTTTTTGTTCTGTGCAAAGTTTTTATCAGCTATTTATATGCAGTATCCATAATTTAATGTAATATCATAATAAGTACTGCATATAAATTTAAAGACTATATTTATACATTTGCTTGGAGAGGAAAAGTCGATTCCGTTTAACAAGCATTTTTTCATCCAAAGCAAATTATTTTAGCCAAGAAAGTTACTAACTCAAATGATGCAATCATCGCCAATATTAAAAAGCGTGGCGACAAGGTAATTTAAGATTAATTAAAGGAGAATGCTATGAAAAAATTTAGAAGTTTAATTTTTACTACGTTGGCGGCGACCATTGTATTAGCCGGATGTTCAACAGATGATAGCTCATCAACTGTAGAAGTTCCTTCAGATGGATATACTGGAAAGCTCGTTATTTCGATTCATAATCAGCTAAATAACCCAGCTATTGTAGAGGGCATAAACGCTCTCGCTGTCACAGACAAATGGAAAAATGTAGAAATGGAAATTATTCCTCAAGATGTGGAGTATCCTACTACTATGCCTATCAAAATAATGGGCGGAACCAGCATCGATGTCATATATAACTTTAATCCTATAGAATTTGAAAAAAATGCTTCTAATGGAATCCTTACCAATTTGGATCAGCACGCAAAAGAATTAGGTGTCGATCTAGAGGCTCGATACGGCAGTAACTTAGCCTCCTCAACATATCAAGACAGTGTTTATGGAATTCCCGGCGGATATACAGCTTGGGGATTGTTCTACAACAAATCTATCTTCGATGCTGCCAACATTCCATATCCTGATATCGATACTCCTATGACCTGGTCAGAATATCGCGAGCTTGCAGCAAAACTCACTTCAGGCCAAGGTGCAAACAAAACTTATGGAACATTGCATTTAGACTGGCCCATGTATTGGTATGGCGAAGCTATTATGGAACTTGGTGGTGGGCAACATTTTTATAATGAAGAAGGGCTGTCAAATATCGAGCATCCTGCATTTAGAAATGCACTAGAGCAAGCATATAAAATGCAAAATGTAGATAAATCAACTCCTACACAATCGGATCTCATCGCCAGAAAGATTGAACCAGATGGATTTTTTGCAGGCCAATATGCAATGTATCCTCATGGCACTTGGTTTTTTAATTGGTTAGCAGACGAAGAATCGTATCCTCGAGATTATGAAATAGGATTTGCACCGCTGCCAATTCCAGATGGAACAACGCAGCATCAAAATTGGGGGGTGTGCGCATCGTTTGCAGTGCCTGTTACATCTAGTAATTCTTTAATGGCAACAGATTTTTGTATAGATTTAGTTGAATATGCTACTCGATATTCGCCAATCGAAGCATATGCGGATTTGAGTGTAGCGCCCGAGAAGCTTTATGCTACTATTCACGAAGATATCCCCGACGAAGGAATGACCGCCGAAAACGTTCAGAAAGTATTTTTTCATCCAGAGCAAATTAATTTAGCCGAAAAAGTTACTGGCCCAAATGCTGCTAAATATGAGACAGTTATCGACGAAGAAGTTGAAATGTATTTGGCTGGCGCACAAGATATAGATGCAACCATCGCCAATATTAAAAAGCGTGGCGACAAGGTAATTCAAGATTAATTAAAGGAGGATGCTATGAAAAAATTTGGAAGTTTAATTTTTACTGCATTGGCAGCAACCATTGCATTAGCAGGATGTTCAACAGATGATGCTTCATCAACTGCAACAGTTCCTGCAGACGGATATACTGGAGACCTCATTATTTCCGTTAATAGTTTATTAAATAATCCAGCTATTGTAGAAGGCATCAATGCTCTCGCGGCCACAGACAAATGGAAAAATGTAAATATAGAAGTCATTCCTCAATCTGTTGACTATATCGTTAATATGCCTATCCAGTTGATGGGAGGAAATCGTCTTGATATTGTGTACCATTTCAACCCAATAGAGTTTGAAAAAAATTCTTCTATCGGACTTCTTACCGATTTAGAACCATATGTAGATATCCTTGGCATTGATATGGAAGCTAGATTCGGCAGTCATTTGCCATCAGCAATCTATAAAGATACCCTCTACGGCATTCCGGCTGGATACACATCTTGGGGATTGTTCTACAACAAATCTATCTTTGATGCTGCAAACATTCCATATCCCGATATCGATACCCCTATGACCTGGTCAGAATATCGCGAGCTTGCAGCAAAACTCACTTCAGGCCAAGGTGCAGATAAAATTTATGGTGCATTACATTTACAGTGGCCAATGTATTGGTATGGCGAAGCTATTATGGAACTTGGTGGTGGGCAACATTTTTATAATGAAGAAGGGCTGTCAAATATCGAGCATCCTGCATTTAGAAATGCGCTAGAGCAAGCATATAAAATGCAAAATATAGATAAATCAACTCCTACACAAGCCGATGTTATTGCCAGAAAGATTGAAGCTGATGGATTTTTATCTGGTCAGTATGCGATGTATCCTCACGGCACTTGGTTTTTTAATTGGCTAGCAGATGAAGTTACATATCCTAGAGACTATGAAATTGGATTTGCACCGCTGCCAATTCCAGATGGAACAACGCAGCATCAAAATTGGGGGGTGTGCGCATCATTTGCGGTGCCTGTTACAGCAAAAGACCCGCTTATGGCAACAGATTTTTCCATCGATTTACTTGAGTATGCTACCCGATATTCGCCAATCGAAGCATATGCAGATCTGAGTGTAACACCTGAGAGGCTTTACGCTACTATTCACGAAGATATCCCAGACGAAGGAATGACCGCCGAAAACGTTCAAAAAGTATTTTTTCATCCAGAGCAAATTAATTTAACCGAAAAAGTTACTGGCCCAAATGCTGCTAAATATGAGACAGTGATCGATGAAGAAGTTGAAATGTATTTGGCCGGTGCACAAGATATAGATACAACCATCGCCAATATTAAAAAGCGTGGCGACAAGGTAATTCAAGATTGATGCATTGAATAGGTCCTTGCTGTTGTGAGGATCTATTTTTTTGAGGAGGTATTTTATGAAAAAGATTTTTAGACAAGAAACTATAATAGGGTACTTGTTTATATTACCAACCTTGCTTGGATTTATAGTATTTATGGGGTATCCACTAATTTATTCTATCTTCTTAAGCTTTTGGGATTGGAATATGATGCAGGGAGTATCGGGTTCTGAATTTGTCGGATTAAATAATTATATAGAAGTGTTTCAAGACAGCTATTTTATAGCCGGTTTAAGCAATAATCTAAAAATGCTATTTGTCGCCGTACCGATACTATTAACTCTAGCACTCACATTGGCATGTATCCTCAATACTGCGATATTTGGGCGTGGTATAATTCGTACAATATACTTTATGCCTTACATAACAACTGTAACGGCCGCGGCAATAGTTTTTGCCGCATTATTTCATGATGAATTTGGTCCTATTAATGAATTTTTAAGAATAATAGGAATTGAAAATCCACCAGGATGGTTAGCAAGTGTGGACTGGTCAATGCCGACAGTTGGTATTTTTTGGATATGGCGTATGCTAGGGTATTGTATAATTTTATTTTTAGCAGGATTACAAGGGATTCCTAAATCATATTATGAGGCCGCGGCAATAGATGGCGCCACCGGATTTGCTCAGTTTAGACATATAACGTTTCCACTAATTAGTCCAACAACATTTTTCCTCACTATCACAATGGGCATTGCTTCATTTTCGATATTTGCAGAAACAAAGGTAATGACTAGTGGTGGACCGGGCACATCATCATATACATTGGTATATATGATCTACAAAGATGCCTTTGAAAATTATGAAATGGGTTATGCTTCGGCTATCGGAATAATCTTCTTCAGTATCATACTAATAATCACACTAATTCAATGGTTTGGACAAAAACATTGGGTAAATTATTAAGAGGAGGAATAAGTCATGAAGCAACTAGCGGTAAAAATTATTAAAACAGCAATACTTGGATTAGGCGGCATACTAATGCTGATGCCCGTTGTATGGATGGTATCTACAGCATTTAAGTTTGAAGCAGACGTATTTGCGTTTCCAATTCAATGGATTCCAGAAAGAGCAACACTCAATAATTTTACTAAAGTATTTGAACAATTTCCGTATTGGAACTGGTACCTAAACACATTTAGAAATACACTATTGATTGTAACATTTGGATTATTGTTTGCATCTATGTCGGGATTTGCATTTGCCAAAATAAACTTTAAAGGAAAAAACATAATATTTTTGATCTATATATCTGGAATGATGATACCTGGAGAACTTCGATTGATACCACAATTTTTCATGTACCGAAACCTTGGAATAATGAATACAATGTGGGCAGTTATATTGCCCTGGATATTTTTTGTAGGATTTTCGATATTTTTTATGAGGCAAGCATTTATGGCCATTCCAGATGAATTGATAGAGGCGGCCAAAATTGATGGGTGCTCTCTTTTTGGAATATATAGCAAAATCTGTGTTCCTCTTGTTAAATCTTCGTTTATAGCTCTTGGAATTCTCACATTTACTTGGGGATGGAATGATTATACTGGTCCTATGATCTATATATCCGATATCAATAAACAAGTTTTGAGCGTGGGCATAGCATCGTTTAAAGCTCAATACAGTGCAAACTATGCTCTACAAATGGCCGGAGCCACATTAGCATTGGTTCCAATTATACTAGTGTATTTGATAGCCCAAAAGTACCTAATCGAGGGTGTCGCATCTTCTGGAATTAAAGGGTAATCAATTATTTAATCACAAGTTTCCATATTCTTCCTAAAATGGTCACTGTGCATCTTAAATGAATTTACCATACCTATCATATAAAAGGCACTGTTATGTCCACCATTTCTCAAGCTATATTCATGATCTTTCTCAATACTCAATAAATATTCATGCGTTTTTACAGTATTTTGATAATCAACGGCAGTGTCTTGAAGCCCGCAGTCCAGATAAAAATCATACGCTTTCATTTGCTCCGCATTTAAAGATTTTAATAAAGATAGTGTGGAATCGCTTAAGGCTCCCATATGACTTGCAATAGAAGAATACAAATCCGGATTTGATAGACCAAGAGTCATAGCGCCATGACCACCCATAGATATTCCAGTTAAGCCACGAAACTCAGCTTCATTTATAGTGCGATAGTTATTTTCAATTTCTGATCTTATTTCGCTGGTAATATGAGATGCCCATGGGCCTGTGCCATTAAGATTGGTGGGGTTGTATTCTGTATCAGCATACCAACTTGATAGCCCAGAATCTGGCATCACAACAATCATTTCCATAATATTTCCATTTTGTATTTGCTCATTTAAAAAGCTTTCAATTTTATCCACGGTCACAAATGATTTGCTACTCGAATTTATTCCGTGCAGCAAATAAACTACCGGATATTGTTTACTAGTATTTTCATAATACGATGGTGGCAAATAAATATTATAGCTTAATTTGATAGATTTGCCATTTTTATCTTTAAATAAAGCCGAATCATACGTTGTAGTATAGCAGTGGCTCATGTTTCCTTGCTCATAGAACACATCATCAATAACACTAAAATATTGAGTAATATCAGCATCCAAAACAACCTGATTTGACGCATCTATAATTTTTCGATTCGCTTCATAACTATATACACCATTATCATCTAGCCAAAAACTTTGATCCGCATCTATGACACTTAATCCTTCGCTATAGTTGTTTTTGAAATCTAGCAAATAATCCGACTTATTCTCAAAATTTTGCATATAATTTGGCATAACCGTTCTGGCATATGCAGTAAAGTTATAGTCTTCAATTGCCTTTTTCTGCGCATTTATTATTTCTTCAAATTCCTCGCTATATCCATTAATTGTTGGCAAGCCTTTTATCTTTCTTACAGCGATATCATCGCTACAAATCGCATATCCATCTCCAACATAAAATCCACCATCTCCATTATTATTAAAAACTCTTATTGCAATTTCATTGGTACCGCCTTCGTTCAAAATATCTGCTGGTATAGAATACTCTCTATTAATTTCCCAATAAGACTTTTCGAACACAATTGAGTCTTCGCTATTTTGGGGATTATAGTTAAAGCCCCCTGTAGAGCTAGTATTGATTATAGCTTCTTTGTTATGATTGATAAATCCACTAGATGCGACTGGTTGCCCATTAATATATACTACATCCGCATCATCAATCACGCCCAATATCAAAGTTACATCTTCATTATTGGTAAAATTTTCTGGCAATTTAAATTCTGTGGCAACCCAAGTTTCTGACCATTGTTTAAACAAAGGAGTTCCATCGTTTTTGGTTAGAGGTTCAAATCCTGCATGATCATCATTAGTAGGCATATTTAAAGTCTCCCAAGTTTTAAAAACTGCACTAGATGGAACTACTGCAAGCTCTATATCCTCTGTTGCAATTCCATCTTTTGTATAAGGAAGCAATCCGAACATGTGATTATATGTACGATATTCTTTGAAATGCCATGATTCGTTGTCCAATCTTACAAATTTTGCTGTATCTTGCTCTACTGCATAAATATTCGAAATACCTAATGCCATAGTTGTTAGCATCAAAAATGTTAGTGACTTTTTCATAAAAAATGCTCCTTTTTTTATAAAATCATATAAAATTTAATAATAATATTCCTTTTCAATATATGTCCGATTACATTATAATATAACACTAGAATCATAATCACTATCAAAAAAAAGAATAAAAACTAAAATTTCATCCTTTAGTCTTTATTCTTGATTCTTTATCAAGCAATGGAGATATTCCGTTATCGCATCTACTTTGTATTTTCTATTTTCTAATTTATCTGCCTTAAATCTACGATATTCAGTAGTCACAGCTTTATATTTGCCATATTTTCCCATAATAAATTTAATTGCATCAAAATTCATTAGTCCTTCATTATTGTAACTTAGAAAGATAAACTTAAAATCGGCATCTGCAATAAGATTTTCAAAGGCAACTTCTACTGTTCGCCTAGAGCAGAAATCACTTTTTTGATTTTTGTAATCTCGAAGACCGGTTTTGCCTCTAATTTGGGGATTATCATATTTTGATATTGTTTCTAAGATGTGATAATTGGCACCATATTGCCTTGCATTATAAGGAGGGTCAAGATATAAAACATCTCCTTTAATATTTTTAATTAGATCATTACTATTAATATTATAGACTACTCCATCGTTAGAGCCCTTTATTATTGGTAGCAGTTCAAGCTCAAAATTTTTTTGAGCTGATTTTTTTATGTGTTTTAAAAATGCGCCATAAACCGATGTTGTATTTGCATATTTATCGATTGAATTTATTAAGCTTGCAAGAAAATAATAGTATTGATTGTCATTAATTTGTCGATTTACATATAGTTTTTCGAGTTCTTGCCTAATTGCATCGCACTTACGACCATTGTAATCTGAAAAATAGTTTCTATTGCTACCCGATCCTGCGCAATAATTATTAAAGATAAATCCGTCTACTCCTTCGAGATTGTTTAAATATGTTAATAGCGACACATCCATCTCAGAATTATTTTCGATATAGTGCTTACTTAAAATATAACTATACCACTGAATATCGTTAGAAATAACTTTACATCCATTTTTTTTGAAATTAACACCAACAATCCCTGTTCCAGCAAACAAATCGGCAAAAACAAAATACTTTCCTTTTGTATATCCCGTTATATCATATATAGTATCTTCCAAAAAGTCCATTAATGATAATTTTGAACCTATATAATTCATTCTTAAATCCTCATTTTTTTATATTATTTTACCCATGCGGTCTCTACCACTTTGTGTTGTATGTATACCATAAAAATAACAAAATTACAATGCTTTTACTAATATTTTAATTTTTTATATTCTATCACTCACACTTGCACTATATTTTATCATTATTTATTTTGTATAACATAGCTAATAAAAAAATAATATTCGCTATTTTATTATGAAATACTACTTTAAAATAACTTTATAGTGCAATATAAACAAATATTTTAATTTACTCTTCATTTATTTTATGAACAATCACATTTGCATTTACTATTGCTTCTTCATAGCTATCTGGAATAGAGTCTGTAATAATATAGTCAATATCCTCGAATTTCGCTGCAGCATATAAATTTACTGTATCAAATTTATCGGAATCAATCATCAAATACCACTTCTGAGACATCCTCGATACATAATCATACACAGGTAAACTGATTACCGATGATACCGCCAGACCTTGTTTAAGGTTAACTGCCGAAGCACTGGTAAATGCTTTGTCTACTCTTATATTCTCTAAAAAATTTGCAGAATTTTGATGATTATTTTTAGGACTAGAAAACAAAGTTAGACCATCTGTAGAAGTAACTTTTCCACCCAATAAATAAATTTCCGCTCCAGCTCGCAGTAAATTATCTAGACATCCTATGTTATTGGTTACTACAGATATGCTATTAAATTTATATAGCAATTTAGCCAATTCGCAGCATGTCCTACCAGAACCCAAAAATATAGTATCTCCTTCTTCTATTTCTTCGCAAGCGCGGAGAGCTATTTTTTTTAAAATAGGATAATCACCCCTACTAAGAAAAGCAAGTTTTTTTGTAGGATCTTCTTTCAGTATCCCACCTCCATAAACTCTAGTTAATACTCCTTCACATTCTAATATAGCCAAGTCTTTTCTAATAGATACTGGACTCACGTTGTAAAAAGCTGCAAGTTCATTTACATTAATTTGTTTTTTTGTGTATAAAATTTCTCGAATTTCATGTACCCTACCTAATATAACAAAATTCCCCTTTCGTCACTAAAAATCTATATTATGTACAGTATATCTTAAAAAAAAATGGCAGTCAATAGAACGAAATCAATCAAAAGTAAATAAATAAACGTAATATATATTTAATATTGCTTTTAATATTAAAGCAGTATTATATAGTCAAATTATACAACAAATTGTTCTAATTTCTAGATATAATATACAAAAAACCAAAGCGAAACACAATGAAACTTGAATATCATATACCGATATGCTATTCTCAAATATATCAAAATAATTACAAATGAAAATGTGTATCATAAACAAACTTCGGTAAATTAGATTAGGAGGTATCAGTGAGTGAAATGAATAAATTATTAGAATTAGTTACGATAGGACGCGCCGGTATTGATTTTAATACAACCCAATTAAATACTTCTTTTGAATATATCGATGCCTATACAAAATCTATCGGAGGATCTCCGGCCAATATTGTCCAAGGTGCCACCAAACTTGGTCTTAAGACTGCATTTATTGGCAAAATATCTGGAGATGGAATGGGCGAATACATTTACAATGATTTTCAAAAACAAGGCATTAATGTCAGCGGCTTGGTAATTGATAAAACTGGTGCTAGAAATTGTTTAGCCATTTTAGAAATATTAGACATCAAAAATAGTGGAACCTATGAAAATAAAGATACAACAGGATTTCACCATGGCACCTACTTATATCGCGAAAATACAGCGGATATGCTAATAACCCCTGACGAAATTAATGAAGAATTGATATCAAAAACTGAGTATCTATTATTTTCTGGAACAGCTTTTTCTGCAGAGCCTTCACGAAGCGCTATGTTTGCTGCTATTGAGTATGCCAAAAAATATAATACTAAAATGGTATTAGATATCGATTACAGACCATTTGGATGGAAAAATCTTACAGAAGCTTCTGCTGTGTATCAACAAGTTTGTGCGGAGATGGATATCATAATTGGCAATCGAGAAGAGTTTGACATAGTCGAGTATACTGTTATGCCCGACAATAATGACAACTCAGTTTCCGCAAAAACTTTCTTAGACATGGGCATCGAAATTGTTGTAGTTAAAGATGGCGAAAGAGGCTCTTGGACCTATACTCAAGATAATCAAGTTATAGAATGCGGTGTTATAAAAACTGAAATCAAAAAGACTTTTGGTTCTGGAGATGCCTTTGCGGCAGGCTTTATGTATGGTCTTATAAGAAACAAAGGACTATCGTATGCCATGCAATTAGGTTCGGCTTGTGCATCTATCGTATTACAGGGATATAGTTGTGCACCAGATATGCCAAGTTATGAGCAAGCAGAAAAATATCGAAAAATCAATGAATCTATGATGTTAAAATAAAAAGTAACTTTGGGAGTAATTAAAATGAAAAGTAATTTAAAGCAAGAAATTCTTCATGCCAGCAACACTAAAGGAGCAATCGTGGGATTTAATGTTTTTGGATTTGAAGATGCTATTGCTGTAATTAGAGCAGCAGAAATTTGCAACTGTCCTACATTGTTGATGCTAAATAAATTGGCCACAAAGTATCTCTCAATAGAGTCTTGGGCAGGTATGTTGCTACCCTTAATCAAATGCGCTGCAGTACCCATTTCACTTCATCTTGATCATTGCCAAGATTTTAATACAATAGTGAGAGCAATACATTCGGGATTTAGTTCTGTAATGATTGATGGTTCTCAATATTCAGTAGACGAAAACATTGCAATGACAAGGGAAATTGTTAAAATAGCGCATTGCTTTGACGTGGCTGTAGAAGGTGAAATCGGCTCAGTTCCTTATGGCGATATACCTGGAACTAAAGATATAACAACTTCTACCGAAGAAGCCAAACGCTTTGTTACCGAAAGCGGGGTTGACTGGGTTGCTGTTGCCGTGGGGCAAATCCACCGTATGTATGAGCCTATAATGCGTATTAAATTTGACAGATTACATGAGATCGAGCAAGCGATTGACACCCCTCTGGTTATTCACGGAGTTTCTGGCATCTATAAAGACGATCTACAACCATTAGTTGCTGGAAAAGTTGCTAAACTAAATTTTGGCACTGGCATTCGAGTTGCGTTTGTTGAGACTTTGAAAAAAAGCATGGCAGAACAACCAAATCAATATGATAAATTAATTTTGGCCGAAGATGCCCAGATGGCAGTCACTCAAGAAGCAATTAAAGTAATGGAAAATTTAAAAATGTAAATAATTGTTATTAAGGAGAATGAGTATATGGCAACTAAAAAACTAACCATGGCACAAGCTTTAGTAGAATTTTTGATTAACCAGTATATAGTGGTCGATGGCGTTGAAAGCAAGTTTGTTCATGGTGTTCTAGCAATTTTTGGACATGGCAACGCAGTGGGGCTTGGTCAGGCACTCGAAGAATATCAAGATCAAATTAAATGTATTGCTGGCAAAAATGAACAGGAAATCGCACACGTTGGTGTCGGTTATGCAAAGCAAAGCAGACGACGCGCGATTTTTGCTTGCACCGCTTCTATGGGACCCGGATCTCTCAATATGGTAACAGCCGCTGGTACCGCATCTGTAAATAGAATTCCTATTTTATTTTTGCCATCTGAAGGCTTTTCGGATCGTCAGCCAGACCCTGCTCTACAACAAATGGAGCACGATCAAGATGCTACGCTAACAGCTAACGATGCCTTTAAAGCGGTCAGCAAATACTTTGATAGAATAGAGCGCCCTGTACAACTAATGACAGCCATGTTAAACGCTATGCGAACATTAACTGATCCCGCAAAGACAGGAGCTGTTACAATTTGTATACCTCAAGATGTACAAGGTGAACCATATGATTATCCCGAAGAGTTTCTCCAAAAACGTTGTTGGTATGTGGATCGCGCAGAGCCTGGCAAAGACGTTATTAAAAGAGCAGTTGCAGCCATTCAAGCAGGCAAAAAACCTGTAATAGTATCTGGTGGCGGAACTCGTTATAGTGACGCAGGAGATGAGTTAGTCGCTTTTGCCAATGAATTCCAAATTCCAATTACAGAAACGCAAGCTGGCAAAGGTGAAGTTTTATCTGATGTTGATCTAAATCTTGGTGCTTCAGGAATTTGTGGAACGTTATCTGCCAATCTAATTTGTAAAAAAGCAGATATTATTTTAGCAGTTGGTACAAAACTAAATGATTTCGTAACTAATTCTAAGGCCGGATATAGCAAAGATGCCCAGATCGTTTCTATCAATACAAATCGTATGGATGCGTTTAAATTAGAAGCAGTTTCGATTGTTGCAGATGCGCGCGAAGGAATTAAGGCCCTTGGTGATGCGCTTCGCAAAGTCGGATATAAAGCTGATTGGGGTACCGAACTATCTGAAGCTAAGCAAGCTTGGGCAGATATACGCCAATCACTTGCAAAATTAGAGGCCAAAAATGGTGAAAACTTAAATCAAACTAGAGTCCTTATGGAACTAAATCCTCTATTAAAACATGATAATGTGGTTGTATCATCTGGTAGCTTACCTTCTGATTTAGAACGAATTTGGGAAGTTAATCATAAGGGCGGGTATCATGCCGAATATGGCTTCTCTTGCATGAGCTATGAAATATCTGGAGCATTGGGCGTTAAAATGTTTGATCCTAGCAGAGATGTCTATACTTTTATTGGCGACGGCGCCTTTATGATGGGGCACTCTGATCTATATACTAGCATACAGGAACGCACCAAAATCAACGTATTGCTATTTAATAATAGCGGGCATCAATGTATTCATAATCTGCAAAAATGGCAAGGAATGGATAAAATGGGCTTTGCAACAGAATTTCGATATAGAGAAGCAAGCGGTAAATTAGACGGCAATCTAATCGATGTAAAATACGCCGACCTCGCACGCGCATATGGTGCCAACTCTTGGCGTGTCACTACTATTGCAGAACTTCATGAAGCAATTGCTCTTAGTAGACAATCGGAGGTATCTACTTTAATTGAAATTATGGTCGAACCCGGGACTATGACAGAAGGCTATGAACATTATTGGAGAGTTGGTACAGCAGAAGTTGCAAAAAAAGATAGTGTAGTAAAAGCCTGTAAAGAAATGAAAGCTGGATTGGAATACGCAAGATGGTATTAATCACATATTTGGAGGTATTGGCATGATAAAAAAATCATTGCACGTTAAATCAATTTATAGAAGTAATATAATATCTGATATTCGCATTGCCAAAGAAGCTGGCTACGATGCTATAGAAGCCGTGGGATCTAAAGTATTAAATTATCTTGAGTCTGGCAATTCGATTGACTATCTAAAAGAAACTTTACAAAAATATGATATGAAAATCGTTAGCGTAAATGATATAGCTCATTGCGAACGCACAGATCCAGAAAATGTAAAACGCATTATAGAAGAGGCGCATGCTTTATCTAGCTTTTGTCAAGCAGTTGGCAGCCCTACTATCCAGCTTGTTCCATTATGTGCACACGAAGGCAAGCCATGGGAGCAAATCCTGGAACTTACAGCATCTAGTGTAAATCAGATTTTGGACATTGGCGCGCAATATGGAGTACGTTTTCAATTAGAGCCAGTTGCTTGGTCACCTATAAATTCTCTAAATAAAGGAATGGAGTTTATTAAATATACAGGGCGCCCTAATTTTGGTACAGTAATCGACTTTTGGCACCTATATTATGGCCAAGGCACCACATATGATGACGTTGCCAACTTAGATAAAAAGTATATCTATAACATTCATTTTTGCGATGGAACCCGCAATCCGGCTGGTACAGTATGTGATGAGGAAGTCCTACGCGGCGTTTATGCAGGAGAAGGAGATATCGATTTACCAAAATGGGTTGAAGCCGTTAAAAAAACCGGTTATGACGGGTATTGGTCGTATGAACTTATCAGCCGCAAACACTGGGAGCACGATACCAAAGAAGTTGCAGAAAAAACTAAAGCGCTACTAGATAAGTATTTAGATTAGGAGAATATTATGAAACTAAAACAGGATCAGCCATTTGCTGTTGGATATAATAGCATCACAGAACTAGATGGCAAACATTCAGAAATGCTTATGGATTATGGCATCTTAAAATTAGAAGCCGGCACGGTATTTAGTGATACTAAACCGTTAGAGAAAGTTTTTTTATTGATGTATGGTGAAATTGAGGTCACATTTAACGGTGAAACTCATGTTGGAAAAAGAAGCTGCTACCTTAATGATGATGTATGGGTGTTAAACGTACCTAAAGATGTGGATGTTGTCATTACAGGTTTAGCTGCAGATAGTGAAGTTGCAATTACCCGAACCGAAAACGACATTATCTTTGCTCCAACTATCTATACTGCAGAAAATTCAGTGCGTGAAATTCGAGGAAAAGGCTTTATGAACGAAGCCGGCACTCGTATTGTTAGAACTTTTATGGATAAAAAATTAGCTCCACACTCAAATATTATGATTGGAGAAGATGTGCACTATCCAGGTAAGTGGTCTGGATTTCCATCGCATTCACATGAGCAACCTGAAATTTACTATTATAAATTTTACCCCGAAAATGGATTCGGTTTATTAAAATTGGGCGACGAAGGTGTATTAATGGAGCACAACGATACTGTAAAGATTGAACCAAACTTAGTCCATCCTCAGGTAGCTGCACCAGGATATGCTATGTATTATGTATGGGTAATCCGCCATTTAGAAAACAATCCATATATCAAACCAACTTTTGAAAAAGAGCATCTGTGGGTTGAGCAAGAGGGCGCAAAATATTGGCCAGAAATTTAATTAATATATTTGTCAGTAGAGGAGGTGAATAATGAAAATAACAGGCGCTCCAGGATGCTGGGGAATTGAAGATACCACCAATCCCTACAATCCTGCGTATCAAAAAGTTTTAGACGAAGCTTCTCTAGCTGGATATACGGGTATCGAACTTGGTCCTTATGGATATTTACCAACCGATACTTCTATCCTCAACAGAGAGCTTGCAATACGCCATCTTAAGATAATAGCAGGCACAATGTATGACGAGCTGTCAATTGCAGCAAATCGAGAATATCTTATCGCTAAAACGCACCAAATTTGCCAGATTTTATCAAATTTAGAAGCTGAGATTACCCCAGAAGACCAGCTATCTTTTTCACCACCATATCTAGTAGTAATTGATGCGGTGAATCCACAAAGAAGCAAAACTGCGGGGCTTCCAGACGAGGCTATCCGATTGGATGATCAAGCTTGGGATACTTTGGTAGACAATATTGTTGCCATTTGCTTAGTAGCTAAAAGCTATGGGATACGCCCAGTCTTGCATCCTCATGCTGGTGGATTTATTGAGTTTGCTGATGAAATTGATAAGATCGCGGCAGATATCGGCAACAATATCATGGGATTTTGCTTAGACACTGGGCATCTTTATTATTCCAAAATGAATCCTGTGGAATGGCTAGATAAATATTACTGCCGGCTAGATTATATCCATTTCAAAGACATTAACTATGATATTTATCAAACTGAAATTGCTAATCACACTGGTTTTTTTGAAGCATGCGCACTGGGAGTTATGTGCCCGATTGGGACTGGATGCATTGATTACGCAGCCATTTATGATTTTTTAATAGCTAAAGATTACAAGGGCTATATAACAATCGAGCAAGAACGCGATCCTCGCGATAGTAGCAACAGCTTAGCAGATGTCAAAGCTAGTGTTAATTATTTAAAGAAAATAGGTTATCAAACTAATATGTAAATAAAAGGAGATTAATATTATGATGAAAGTGCAATATGGCTGCGCGCCAATCAACTGGTCAAATGATGATTTACACGAATTAGGTGGAGAGCTTACGTATCAGCAATGCCTCAGCGAAATGGCTCTTGCTGGATACAAAGGCAGCGAAGGTGGCTGGAAATATCCTAAAGAATTTGATGTAATAAAAAAAGCTCTGGATCTTAGAGACTTAGTTATTTGCAACATGTGGTTTAGCAGTTTCTTTACAACATTTAAAAACGAAGAAACTTATGCCGAATTTGACAAGCATATGGACTACACTTATGCACTAGGGGCGCGAGTTATTGGAGTAGGGGAATGCGGCGTTACTGTTCATGGCAATCGCGATATTCCTCTTATGAAAAATCGACCTATTTTAACAGATGAGCAATTCAACAATTTATGTACCGGGCTTAACGAGCTAGGCAAACGTGCCAAAGCTAAGGGAATGAAAGTTTGCTTCCATGCACACGTTGGAACCGGAATCGAAACTCTCGAAGAAATTGACAGATTGATGGCAAACACTGATCCTGAGCTAGTGTTCTTAACTTATGATACAGGACATTGTACTGTTGCAGGTGAAGATGCGGCAAAAGTTCTTGCAAAGCATATTAAGCGCGTGGGGCACGTTCATGTTAAAGATGTTAGAGGAAGTGTATTGCAGCGTGTTAGAGAAGATAATCTTAGCTTTTTAGAAGGCGTTTTAGAGGGAATGTTTACAGTACCTGGCGATGGAACAGAAGTTAAGTGGGATGAAGTCTTTAAAATTTTAAATGATAACAATTATGAAGGATGGATAGTTGTAGAAGCCGAGCAGGACCCGGCAATTGCAGATCCATTAGAATACGCTCAAAAAGCACGTGCATTTATGAAGGAAAAAACTGGCATTTAATTCTTTACTGTTACGAGTACGATCTATTAAATCTAATCATTGGAGGTAGTTATATTTATGTTTAATGAGGAATTACTTCAAGGCAAATCACTTAGATGGGGAATGGTAGGAGGCGGTCGCGGAAGCGAAGTTGGCTATTTACACCGTGGCAGCGCATTACGCGACAATGCATTTACTTTAGTCGCAGGAGCATTTGATATAGATCCACAAAGATGCATTTCATTTGGCGAAAATTTGGGAATTGCTCGCGACAGATTGTATTCCAATTATCAAGAGATGTTTGCAGAAGAGGCAAAACGACCAGATGGAATCGAAGTAGTCTCTATCGCAACTCCAAACTCAACGCACTTCGAAATAGCAAAAGCAGCTTTGGAAGCCAACTTGCATGTCATCTGCGAAAAGCCTCTTTGCTTTACTGTTGAGCAAGCACAAGAACTAATCGATTTAACCGAAAAGAAGAACCGAGTTTTTGGCGTAACTTATGGATACACTGGCGCTCAGATGCTGCATCAGGCCAGAAAAATGGTAGAAAATGGAGATTTAGGCGAAATTCGTGTAATCAACATGCAATTTGCACATGGCTTCCATTCATCTGAAGTAGAAACTAGTAGTGCGGGTGCAAAATGGCGTGTTACCCCAGAAATTGCTGGCCAAACTTATGTATTAGCAGATATCGGTACCCACGCATTCTTTTTATCAGAAGTAATTGCTCCTCAACTGAAAGTTAAAGAACTCTTGTGTACACGCCAAAGTTTTATTAAAAGCAGAGCTCCACTAGAAGACAATGCTGTTGTACTTTTGCAATACGAAAACGGAGCTATTGGCAACCTATGGGCAAGCGCCGTAAACGCAGGCTCAATGCACCAGCATAAAATACGTGTTATAGGTTCCAAAGCAAGTATTGAGTGGTGGGATGAGCATCCAAATCAGCTAAAATATGAAATTCAAGGCGAACCAGCCAGAGTTCTAGACAGAGGAATGGGCTACTTGTATCAAGATGAAACAATTAACTGCGACAGAGCCGGCGGCGGTCATGCAGAGGGATTATTTGATTCTTGGGCCAATTTATATCACAGATTTGCAGTTGCAATACATGCAAAAAACAATAATCAAGAAGTAAAAATCAACTATCCAAGCGTATATGACGGTGCTGAAGGAGTAAAATTCTTAGCAAAATGTGTAGAGTCAGCAAATAGTGGCTCAACTTGGGTAAATTATTAAGCTGCAATAGTTCTAAACTCCTTCTCTTTTGCTTTTTGAAGAGAAGGATGCTACATACAGATAATATACAAAATAAATCATTTAACATTATATTCTTACTAACCAGAAGGAGGAATTATATATGAGTACTACAACAGAAACAAGAGTATCATCAATCGATCAAGCCATGGTTAAAGTTCCATTAGTTACGAAATTAGCTTATGGAAGCGGAGATGTTGCCTGCAATTTAGTTTTTGGAACCATTACCGCGCTTCTCACATTATTTTATACAGATTATGTTGGAATATCACCATTAATAATTGGTAATATCATGCTTATTTCAAGAGTATTTGATGGCATATCAGACGTTATAGTAGGATACTTGGTATCGCATACACACACAAAGTGGGGTCAATCACGACCGTGGATACTTTGGTCATCAATACCATTTTGCCTTTCATTAATTTTGCTATTTTCAGTACCAACACAATCATCGGATCTAGTAAAAATGATCTATATTTTTATAACGTATAATTTCTGCAACACCGTGTGTTTTACAGCATTAAATCTCCCTTACGGAAGCCTCTCCGCTATGTTAACACGCGATTCCAAAGAACGTGATTTGGTTTCGGTATTTCGTATGGCGATGTCACCATTTGGTCGAATATTAGTTAGTATGTCTACCATCCCTTTAGTCAAAGCACTGGGAAATACTCAACAAGCATTTGTTATTACTGCAACTATATGGGCTGCATTAGCCTTAATTTTGCTAATATTTTGCTTTGTAAAATGCGAAGAAAAAGTAGCAGTCGTTGTACCCGAAAAGAAAGAGAAAGTAGCAGGGCAAGCGAAACGTTCATTTATGGCTATTGTAACCAATAAATATTTCTGGCTTGTATGCTTATTTTGGATTTTTCAAAACGCAGCTGTAGGAGTAGTAGGAATATTACTTCCTTATTATAGTAAATATATTCTCCTAAACGATACTTGGATGTATAGTACAATTTACTTTGCCGAAACAATTAGTATTATAATCGGAGTTATGATCTCACCTCTTTTTATGAGAAAAATCGGTAAACGAAACTTGCTTGTCATTGGATCTATTATTGCAATAGTGGGTCAAATCCTATTTATGTTAAACCCTTACTCATTTCCAATTGCAGTTCTATCTGCCATTATACGTGGTATTGGGGCCGCACCGCTAAATGCTGTTGTATTCGGAATGTTATGTGATGTTGTAGAATACGGTCAATGGAAAACAGGGCTTCGTCAAGAGGCATATTTGTTCTCTGCAGGTTCAGTGGGCACCAAAATTGGCCCTGGAATTGTTGCAGCTATCGTAACAGGCATGTTAACCGCCGGTGGATATATTTCATCCAGTTCAGGTGGCGCTGTGCAACCACAAGAAGCATTAGATACGATTGTATTCTTGTATCAATGGGCTCCACTAGTTATTTGGGTTGTAGTTTTAATAGGCGGTTTGCTATATGGTTTGGATAAAATTTATCCACAAATCATGGAGGACCTTGCAGAGCGTGAAGCTAGAGGCGAAATGTAGCAATAATAAAAATACAAAAGATACATATTAAAACACGAAAAACCCCCTTCTTATATAAAACAGAGGGGGTTATTTTTTGCCTAAACATCAATTTGCATTTATAATACATTATTTTAAGCATCAAAAAACCCCTTTCTATACAAAAATGAAAGGGGTCATCTTTTTATTTAAAAATCGTCATCATCTTTATATTCTTCATCTTCAGGCGCAATGTCAACCTGTTTCTTAGATAGAATATCTCTAATCAGTTCTTTCGGTTCTTCACCGTCTCTTATTTCTTTGATTTTTGCCATATTTTCTTTAAGTTGCTCACTCATTACAAAAACGCTTGTGTTGTCTAAATTTTCGATATCTATTTCTTCACCTTTCATCAGCTTTCTAAACTCATTACCAGAAATCTTCTCTTTCTTAATAAGGATTTCTGAAGCATGAACTAAGGTATCCATATTTTCTTCCAAAATTCTAACAGACTCTTTATATGCCTCTTCTACAATTTCGCGAATATACTCATCGATTTTAGTTGCAACATTTTCGCTATAGTTTCTAGTATGATTAAAGTCACGGCCCAAGAATACTTCACCTTGCTCATCACCATATTTAATAGGACCCAGTTCGCTCATACCATATTTTGTAACCATATCTCTAGCAATATGAGTTGCACGCTCTATGTCATTTGACGCACCAGTTGTTATATCCTTAAATATCAGATACTCTGCAGCTCTACCTCCCAAAAGTGATACAATTTCATTTACCATTCGTGATCTAGTCATATACATCTTATCTTCACTTGGCAAAGACATTGTATATCCTCCAGCAAAGCCCGTTGGAATAATAGAAACACTGTGTACAGAATCTAAATTTTCTAATACCTCATGTAATATCGCATGCCCTACTTCATGATATGCAGTAATTTTTTTCTCATTAACTGTTACCAAATTACTTTTCTTTTCGGTTCCTACTGTAATTTTAATAAATGCTTTTTGTACTTCATCCATATCTATCGCACGCTTATTATGTCTCGCAGTAAGCAACGCTGCCTCATTCATAAGGTTTGCAAGATCGGCTCCTGTAAATCCAGAAGTTGTTCTAGCAATAACCTGAAGATCAATATCTTCATTTAGAGGCTTACCTTTTGCATGCACTTTTAAAATAGCTTCTCTACCTTTAACATCAGGACGCCCAACTACAACTTGCCTATCAAAGCGACCTGGTCTAAGTAACGCAGGGTCCAAAACATCCGAACGATTTGTCGCTGCCATAACTATTACACCTTCGTTGATACCAAACCCGTCCATTTCAACAAGCAATTGGTTTAGAGTTTGCTCACGTTCATCGTGCCCACCTCCAAGACCTGCGCCTCTCTTACGTCCGACAGCATCAATTTCATCTATAAATACTATAGCTGGAGCATTTTTTTTAGCTTGCTCAAACAAATCTCTTACACGTGACGCACCTACACCTACAAACATTTCCACAAAATCGGATCCAGAAATGCTAAAAAATGGCACACCAGCTTCTCCTGCAACAGCCTTAGCAAGAAGCGTCTTACCTGTTCCTGGAGGACCCACAAGCAATACTCCACGAGGAATCTTTGCTCCTACTTCTGTGTATTTTGCAGAATTCTTTAAAAAGTCTACAAGTTCTGTTACCTCTTCTTTTTCTTCTTCAAGACCCGCAACATCTTTAAAAGATATTTTACCCTTTTCATCGATAGACATACGAGCTTTACTTTTTCCAAAGCTCATCATTCTTCCGCCGCCACCGCCTTGCATTTGCTGTACGAAAAACACCATGATAAAAATAAACATTCCCGCAAGCATTACAATTTGTAATATTGGAAAGAACATACTCGCCTGTTGCTCTGTTGGAACTATTCGCATCATTTCTAAATATTCACTTGGCAATGAAAATAAATAGTCATTGAACGATTCACTGTTTAAAGGAAGTGTCGTAACGTTTTGCGCTCCTTGAAGTTTAAAAGTTACATAAACAATATCTCCTGCCTCTTCTATCACCATCTCACTGACATTTCCCGACTCAATATTTAAAATGAGGTCGCTTAGAGTGAGAGTCTGTGGTACATTTTGCATAGATGTATTATTTGTTAAAAATATAGCAACAAATAATATACCTATAATGACCAAATAAATTATAAAACTACCTCTTGGTTTCTTATTCAAGTTATATATACTCCCTTCTTACTTTTGCGATATAAGGCAGATTTCTATATTTTTGCTGATAATCTAACCCATATCCCACAACAAATTCATCTGGAATATTAAAACCTACATAATCTACATTTACCTCTACTTTCCTAGTTTGCGGCTTGTCAAGTAATGTACAAATTTTAATGCTCTTTGGCCCTCTTGCTTCCAGTATATTCCTTAAATAACTTAAAGTACAACCAGAATCTATTATATCTTCAACGATTATTATATGTTTATCATTTATAGGTTCATCCAGGTCTTTTAAAATTTTGATTACACCACTACTCACAACTTCATTTCCATAACTTGAAACGGACATAAAATCCATATTAAGCGGAATACTAATATTTTTTGCAAGTTCTGTCATAAACATAACGCCACCTTTTAATACACATAATAGCAAAATTTCTTCCCCTGCATAATCATCTGAAATCTGTTGTCCTATTTCTCGAATGCGTCTTGTAATCTCCTCTTCACCAATTAGTTTCTCTATTAGTATATCAGACATGTAAACCTCCTAAAATAATTTTTATCTCCAGTATTTGAGTCGTCTCGTCGGTTATATAATAAGCTGTATTTAATCTGTTATAAACACATACCACTTCATTACCATCAACGATTATAGGGATATGATTTCTCATATGAATAGGAATTTTTTCATCAACAAAAATTTTTTTTAACTTTTTATTACCGATTCTATCCCCATTTTGTTTGCCTCTTACTTTTAAGCCACTTTTTATTCTATCATAATCAATATATTTAGTATAGTTATTTGTGGATTTTTTTGAAAATTTGTTAACCAAAGTAAGAGTAATAATATATTTTTCAAAAACATTTTTACCTAAGTGTAGGTCTATTACCGATTGTTTGCCTCTATCATTTTCTAAATATACTACTAAAGAATATTGTGTTCTAAGAATTTTTACACCTTCTGGAAGATTAATACTTTTGCCACTTTGCTTATTTACCAATGAAATGGCAAAATTTAAGTGTGCAGTTGTAATATTATAGGAAAAACCTTTTAAATTGAAGATGACCTGTGCTAGGAGTTTTTTTTGAATATAAGGCATTTCTACTTTAAACTTCTCTATATTAATTTCATACGAGTCTTCACTTTTTAGTATAATACTATCATATATTTTTTTTGTGTAGGCAGATAAAAATTCTTCTTCTTCTCTATATAATTTGCTATGTTCAATTAATGTATGCATAATATTGGCGTTTATATTCTTGGTTATATATGGGATCAACGACAGCCTAATCTTATTTCTTGTATATATTTCTAAGAAATTTGTGTGATCAGTTTTATACTCTATACCGTGGTGATTACAATAAAATTCTACTTCCTCACGAGTAATACATAAAATTGGACGAATAATATTTTCTCGTTTTGCATTTATGCCACTAAGCCCTTTTACATCGCTACCTCGCAAAAACCTCATCAATACAGTTTCTGCTTGATCGTTTGCGGTATGCGCTGTTGCTATTTTAGTATGTGGAAGTGATTCAAAAAATTCGTATCGTACTTTACGACCTGCTGCTTCACTCGACATTTTTGTCTTTGTTGCAAGGGCCTCGATATCACATTCCAATACATCACAAATAATTTCTCGCTCCTTGGCATAATTTTTTACAAACTCCATATCTTTTTCTGCGTCTACCCTCATTTTATGATTTACATGAGCAATTCTAATCGAAATGTATAAAAAATTTTTATTTCTATATAAGTAATCCAATAACATCATAGAATCTGCTCCACCAGACACTGCAACTACTATTTCATCACCTATGTTAATTAAATCATTTCCTTTTATATAGTCTAATATTTTGTTTTCAATAATTTGTATATGCATACTTTGAGTCCTTTTCACAATAAAATCAAAACATGTTCTATAGCATAACACACATTGTCAAGATAATACACAAGAATAACAAACTTAAGTTGCAGAAAAGTTCAATTCTACGATACAACTTATTTTGAGCTTTGAATACTATATCATGTTTTTTATATTCTGTATATCCTCTTAATTTCATGTGCTTTCCAATCAACTCATCGGCATATGCCGATAAATTTTGAGTAGACTTTACAATGTGTTTATCTTTAATTCGAAACGTTACGTCTTCATACCAATCACTATTAGTTCCTTTTATATAAATATTTTTTGTCATAAAAAAATTCCTCTAACTTTTTCTAAAGTATTGCCAATTAGAATTAGTTGTATACAATTAGTTAAAAACATTCACAATAAGCCTTGTAAAATTTTTTTGGACATGCTATAATATCGTATGTATATGAAAGAGGTGACAACATGAATGCAGAAATTCAACCAAAATATGAAGAGCTTACAATAACCTGTAACTGTGGCAACAATTTCCAAACACGTTCTACTAAGGAAAATATTCGTGTAGAAGTTTGCTCGAAATGCCACCCGTTTTATACAGGTAAGCAACGTTCTGCTCAAGCTAAGGGTAGAATCGATAAGTTCAATAAAAGATACAATGCTTAATTACCCAAAGGAGGTTGAGAACTACTCAGCCTCTTTTTTTGAAGCAGCAGTTGGGTAGGGGTACATACTACCACCTACGAATGGAGGGGAAAATATGAGAACCGATATAGGAGGTCAAGCCGTAATTGAAGGTGTTATGATGAAGGGGAAAAATTATTATTCTGTTGCTGTCCGAAAACTTGATAATTCGATTTCGATAGATACAAAAAAAAGCAGCAGTCTTTTAAATAAACATGCTATCTTTAGAAGTCCTATCATACGCGGAATGATCGTATTTGCAGAATCACTAATTGTAGGTACCAAAACTCTCACATATTCTGCAGATGTCTTTGGCGAAGGCGATGAAGAGGAAGAAAGCAAATTTGAACTCTGGTTGCGCAATAAATTTGGCAAAAAAGGTGAACAATTTTTAATGGGTATGACTCTTGCTTTTTCATTTGCTTTGTCCATCGTCATCTTTATGCTATTACCTATGTGGCTTAGCCAAATTTTTAGACCTTGGATTTCATCATCATTTGCCTTAAATTTGATAGAAGGTGCAATAAGAATTACAATCTTTTTAATATATATGAAACTTGTAGCTAATATGAAAGATATAAAAAGAACTTTTGAATATCATGGAGCAGAACATAAAACTATCAATTGTCTCGAGCAGGATAAAGAACTTACTGTAGAAAATGTTAAAACCTGTACCAGACTTCACAAAAGTTGCGGCACTAGCTTTTTATTTATAGTCATGGTTGTTAGTATCTTAGTATTTAGCGTATTTACTACCAAAAATATTTGGCTTAGAACAATTGTCAGAATTATCATGGTGCCTGTCATTTCCGGAATTTCATATGAACTTATTAGATGGGCCAGAAAAAACCCAGATAGTAAATTAGCAAATCTGGTAAGTATACCTGGAATGTGGCTTCAAAAAGAATTTACAACACTTGAACCAGATGATGCACAAATAGAAGTTGCAATAGCTGCGATTCAAGCAGTAATAGAAAAGGAAGATGCAGCAAATGCCAACAGTTAAAGAAGTACTCGCATACGGAACACAAATACTAAATCAGAATAAAATAGGGGACGCTACTCGGGATGCACGGCTGTTGCTCATGCATTTGCTTAGCTGCGATCGAGCCACGTTGATTATTAATAATGATAAACTCGTTGAAGAAGAAATTGTTGCAACATATTTTAAATATATCGATCGTCGCAAAAATCATGAGCCACTTCAATATATCACTCATTATCAAGAATTTATGGGCCTACCATTTTATGTAGATCAGAATGTACTAATTCCAAGACAAGATACTGAACTGCTGGTAGAAAAATTGATAGCGTTGCCTTGGAATCACCATCCTATTGGGCTAGAAATCGGCGTAGGTTCTGGATGTATTTCGGTCTCTTTGCTGCATTATATTAGCAACCTTACAATGGTATGCTCCGATATTTCTCAAGCCGCACTAGATATAGCTGCCAAAAACGCATCTATTAACGCTTGCATTCCAAGAATAAAATTTATACACAGTGATCTATTTGCTAATATACCTCAACAAAAGTTCGATTTTATAGTTTCCAATCCCCCATATATCCCCAAATGTGAGATGAATCAACTACAACCCGAAGTATTAGATTTTGAACCTGCAGCCGCTCTTACCGATAGTGGAGATGGTCTAGCTTTTTATCGTGCTATTGCCACAGAAGCAAAAAAATATGAAATAGGAATACTTGCTTTTGAAATTGGATATAATCAAGGTCCTGATGTTACTAAAATTTTAGAAATTGAAGGATACCAGAATATACAACTATTTTATGACTATAATAATAAGCATAGAGTTATCATTGCACAGCAAGGAGAAATTTAAATGCTACAAAATTTCTTATTTGGCCTAGTTGCCAATCCCCCAACACTTCCCTCAACATTACTACGAATGCCTACCAACTATTTTGCAGATATTCACTCTGCAGTAGTAGATAAATTGGCTATGGCTGCGGGCAATGAAATCAGATTTTTGGCTACAGGCGATAAAAGTTGGTATCAGGGCAACTTTTATCCAGTAATATACTAGCCTGTTCAGGCAAACCAATTTTTTGCATTAGCATACTTCCATATTATGGCGAACTCGGAATAGCATCAGATAAAAAATTTGCCTCCACCACTGCCGAATATCGTATATTAATAGGAAAGATATTCTAAAAAATTTAGCTAGCCTAAGCACAGATTTAATTCATCCCAACGATGCAGGAGCAATAGAAATAGGTCGTGAGCTTGCAGAATTAATGTCACCTTTCATTAAACAAATTGATTATTAAGGAGTTTTTAAAATGTTCGATCAAATTAAAGAATTAGTTGTAAAATTTGAAAATATAAGCGCAAAAGTAAATGAACCTGCAGTAATTGCTGATCAAGTTACTTGGCGTGCACTCATGAAAGAAATTAGTACTCTTTCACCAATTGTAGAAAAATATAAAGAATATAAAACAGTTTTAACTGCCATAGATGATTCTTTACTTATGCTAGAAGAGAAATTAGATGATGATATGCTAGCACTTGTCAAAGAAGAACTTTCCGATAATAAAAAACGAGTAGAACCCTTAGAAGAAGAGCTCAAAATTTTGTTATTGCCAACAGATCCAAACGATGAAAAAAATGTAATTGTTGAAATTCGTGGCGGAGCTGGTGGTGATGAAGCCGCACTATTTGCTGCAGATTTATATAGAATGTATCATCGCTTTGCAGAACGCTCTAAATGGAAAACCGAGCTTATGGATATCAACGAAAATGGGATAGGTGGATTTAAAGAAGCAATCTTCATGTTAAAGGGAGACGGCGCTTATTCTAGACTTAAATATGAAAGTGGAGTTCATCGAGTTCAAAGAGTTCCTGATACAGAGTCTAGCGGTAGAATCCACACCTCCACAGTTACTGTTGCTATTATGCCAGAAGCTGAGGATGTAGATGTCGAAGTCAATCCCAATGATGTCAAAGTTGATGTATTCCGCTCATCTGGAAATGGTGGACAAAGCGTTAATACAACAGACTCTGCTGTCAGGCTTACTCACTTACCTACTGGGATTGTAGTTTCGTGTCAAGACGAAAAATCTCAACTAAAAAATAAAGATAAGGCTATGAAGGTTCTTAGAGCCAAATTGTACGAACTAGAGCTTAACAAGCAAAAAGCATTGATTGCAGCAGAAAAAAAATCTCAGGTTGGCACTGGCGATAGAAGTGAGAGAATCAGAACTTATAATTTTCCTCAAGGACGCGTAACAGATCATAGAGTTGGTCTTACCGTTCATAAATTAGAGCAAGTACTAGACGGAGATTTAGAAGAAATTATTTCTACACTAACAACTTTTGATCAAACAGAAAAATTAAAAAATAATGTTGGATAAATATTCCAGGAGGCAATTGCTAAACTAAGCATTGCTTCTTTTTTTTACTATAAGTATGATTAAAAAATAAAATTTTGTCTAATACTATATTATCTTCAAAATTATTAATTTCACTAATAGAATAGGAGTTATTATGGTAAATTGGACAAAAAATACCAATTCAGCAATACTTAAATTTCACTCTGAACCAAGTCAAAAAATTATTTATTCATTCGAAAACAATAAACTATTAATTAGCTTGCTACTTGATGAAAAAAAAGATTTGACACCAAAAAAAATTAAGGAAACTGTTGCTAAAGGTGTTAAGCTACTCGATTCATTAAAGGTCAATAATATTGATATAGAGTTGAATGATACTCTAGCCGATAATTATCTAGAAGTAATAACAGGTGCCGAACTTGGCGTTTATCGTTATAAGGGGTATCACCAAGTAGATAAAACCACAACAATAAATTTATCGTTAGTATCAGATAATTTAAATCAACTCAAACTAGATACCGCAAAAACTGTAGTCCAAGGAATGGTCTTAACACGAAATTGGGCAAATACTCCTGGAAACCTTCTAACTCCAAAAATTTTTGCTGAAGAAATTAAATCTACACTAACCGATGTGGATTGCACAGTCGAAATTTTTGCTAAAGATAAAATAGCAGCATTAAAAATGAACCTAATCAGTGCTATCGGCAATAGTAGTGCCAATTCTCCTAAATTTGTTGTTGCTAAATATGTTGGTAATCCATCATGTAATAAAACAATAGGTCTTGTGGGCAAAGGAATTACAGTTGATACAGGAGGTTATAATTTAAAAACTGCTGATGGGCTCAAATATACAAAAGATGATATGTCTGGTGCCGCTACTGTCGCGGGCGCACTCTATTCAATTGCAAAAAATAAATTAAAAGTCAATGTTACTGCAATTATGCCATTATGCGAAAACCGTTTGTCTAATAGCTCTTTAATCCCTGGCGATGTAATCACCAGTATGAACGGAAAAACTGTAGAAATTTTAAATACCGATGCAGAAGGACGTTTAATTTTGGCAGATGCCCTCACTTATGCCGTACGCATTGAAAAGGTAACCGAAATTATCGATCTTGCCACTCTCACAGGAGCCATCGTTCGTACATTTGGTAGTGTTTATACCGGCGGATTTACGAATAATAATAAATTATTTAAGGAAATCAACGATTCTGCTAGAGCAGTAGGTGAAAAAATTTGGAGATTACCTATTGATGATGAATACAGAGCTATGATTAAAAGCAAAGTTGCAGATATTCAAAATATCGGTGCAGTCAATGCAGGCTCTATTACCGCGGCAGCATTCCTCGAAGAATTTGTTGAAAATACTCCATGGGTGCATTTAGATATTGCAGGAACCAATTTTTCCACTTCTAAAATTAGTGAATATGAATTGTTTGGCGCAACCGGAGCACTAGTTCCTACATTATATAAATATGCAGAATCCAAATCACAGGCATAAAAAAAAGGGAGCCCGCATAAGCAGGTTCCCTCAAAATTATTTTCTAGTAACATTAGACGCTTGTGGTCCTCTGTTTCCTTCAGTTATTTCGAACTCAACTTCTTGACCCTCTTCAAGAGTTTTAAATCCTTCAGATTGAATTGCTGTGAAATGAACAAAAACATCGTCTCCGTCTTCTCTCTCGATGAATCCAAATCCTTTTTCTGGGTTAAACCATTTTACTTTACCTGTCATTTAAACTAGGCCTCCTTTAATTTTACTGCTAAAACACTGCCCTTAAAACGTAACTCGGTCTAGAATTTTTAGTAAACAGGCCAATATTTCGTTCTTAATTCCAATATTTTAACTCCGTAAATAGAATAATAACACATCTTGTAATAAAAATCAATATTTTTTTGTATTTTATTTTATTGCAACATCTATTCTCTTCATTTTGAATTCTTTAAACATCAAAATAGGTAAAATAAATAAGCTTTCGCAACATAAAACATAAAATATAATTCCTACCGTGAGAGATATGCTGTTTTCAATTATATTCATAGGAATAAATACTATCTGACTTAAGAATATAGCAACCACCACGCTTTGGAGGACTAATCGACAAAGTTCAATTCCTATCTGGACGTTAATGCTCATTTCTTTTGTGTTAGATGGTATATAACCTATGACCTTAGTATATCTCGTGATATAAAAAAATATACCCATTTTTTTGGATTTTTTAAAATAATATGCCACGATCTTTTTTTTGCTTCTTTCTACTATACGATAAATACAAAAAACTACACCCACTATACTTACACCGATTATATGTTGTACTAGGGTCAATACAAATATTTGTGAAATAAAAAACATACATAGACACAACAGTGTTTCAACAATAAATAATCCTCTCATGACCCATTCCTTCCTTAATTTTTCACAGTTTTTTAAAATTATATCTTATATTTAATTAATGCTTCAAGGTTAGAGCATTTTTTTTTCGTAGATATCGTAAATTTCTTGTGTATATGTGTTATCTTCATTATATACAATTAAAGGTTTCTCTATACGAAGATCAAGCCCCCCTCCCTTGACAGCATGAATCAAAACCATCGTAGGCGGTTTTGTTATTTTGGGATATATCATCCTAAGCTGCTTGGGCTCTATTTTATTTTGTCGCAATAAATTTAAAATATCAACCAGTCGATTTGCACGATGTATTAGAAATAGTTGCCCTCTCTCTTTTAAAATAAAATTTGATGCCTTAATTATATCTTCTAAGTCGCAAGCAACTTCATGGCGTGCAATAGTTTTTGTCGCACTACTATTTTTTAGCCCCGTTGCCGCTTTCATATACGGTGGATTTGACACAATAATGTCAAAACTTCCTCGTTTAAAATCTTGCCCAAAATTTTTTATATCTAAACATTTTATCTCTATCTCATTTGATACCTGATTTAGCATCATAGTTCTAGAAGCCATTTCTACCATAGCTTCTTGGATATCTATTCCAACAAATTTTCCTTTTTTGTGTATAGCATACAATATCAGCGGAATAATTCCTGTTCCAGTGCCAATATCTAGTATTTTAGAGTCAATTTTAATGCCACTCACAAAATGCGCTAACAACACCGCATCTATTCCAAAGCAAAAAGCTTTTGGATTTTGAATCAATTTATATCCTTCTCGTTGTATATCATCTACTCTTTCATAATCATTTATTTTTATCATAATTATTTTTTTTGTGCTTCTCCTTAGGCTTTTCCCAATCTTCAAATTTTTCATCATAATCATATGCTTTAATTTTATTGTTTTTACACTTAGAACATGGAGCACATTTTTTCTTTGCAGTTATATCACCAATCTTAAATGTAAAAATTTCTCTAATATCTTTATCTTTTTTTATAGAAACTTTTACTTGTTCACGAAGTATATTAACTGAAATTACCTCTCCTTCTCCTTCTGGAGTCTCAACTATATCTGATACCTCTGGTAGCTTTTTTCGAGATTCATTATAACCCTCATTTTCATACTGCAAGCAGCACATCAATCTACCACATATTCCCGAAATTTTGATCGGATTAAGTGACAAATTTTGATCCTTTGCCATTTTGATAGATACCGTATGAAAATCAGTTAAAAATGTATTGCAGCATAAATTGCGACCGCAAATACCAATTCCACCACAACTTTTTGTCTCATCTCTAACACCAATTTGTCTCAGTTCTATCCTGGTTTTAAAGATCGTTGCTAATTCCTTAACTAATTCTCTAAAATCAACTCTTTGTTCTGATGTAAAATAGAATAGTAATTTTTGGTTATCAAAAGTGTATTCAACATCAATAAGCTTCATATCCAAATGATAGTCAAAAATTTTTTGTTTGCATATCTTATATGCATTTGCTTCTTTAGATTTATTTACTAAATAAACTGCCTCATCCACTTCTGTTGCTTTTCGTATTACTGGTTTCAGAGGAAGAGTATATTCTGATTCATCTATTTCTCTGTTAGAATAATAGACAGTTCCATATTCTAAACCACGTGTAGTTTCTACAATAACCTTTTCACCCGCTTCATAAACAACATTCATCGGATCAAAATAATAAATTTTGCTAGTTTTTTTAAATTTTACCCCAATTACCATCTAAATTTTCTCCTTTTTAAAAGATAATAATAAATTTTCTATCACTAATACAGCGCTTATGTTATTTTGAATATCATTAGATGCAACATCAATGTTCTTAATATTTTCACTAATCTCAGAGTATTGCATTATAGCTGCTAATCTTTTTATATCATTTATATAATCACTAAAATATAAGTCAGTTGCTTGTATTCTTTTATATAATAACATATCTCGAAAAAATAATTTCCAAAATTCCAAAATTTTCAAAACAAATTCTTTGTTTTCTCTCAAAACAGAAACTACTTTATACAGTGATAGAACATTACACGAACATATACTGAGTATATAGTCCATAGCCTCGGCTCTAAGATCTAAAAATTTTTCATCATATATATTATCTTTTAATTTTCCAATACTCCCCTCAGCAAATTTCAAATGAATCAATTTATTATTAATCGAATATTTTTTACAATAATCCTTTAATTCAGTTTCAGATAGCCCACTAAAAGAAATGTGTATGCATCTAGATCTAATAGTTGGCAATAACATTTCTATATTCGTCGTAACTAAAAATATTAATGCATATGTTGGTGGTTCCTCTATAGTTTTTAGAATAGCATTTTGACCTACAGACCGCAAGGTTTCTGCTTCCGCAATAACAAATATTTTATACTTTCCCTTATAAGGTTTTATACTAACCTCTTTTAAGAGTTTTTCTTTGATGGTTTCAATTTTGGTAATCTTAGTATCTTTTTCTATTTGTATAAAATCTGGATGAACTTTAGCATCCATCATCTTGCATGCACTACATTTACCACATGCTATCTCGTCAATAGCATCTTCACACAATAGAATCTTGGCTATCTCTGCAGCTAAAGATTTTTTGCCAACACCTTTATTACCTTCAAAAATATAACTATGAGAAATTTTATTTATCTTTATAACCTTCTTAAAATAATCCTTTATTTTCTGATGCCCAATAATATCCATTTGTTTCCTTTCTAAAAAAAAAACACGGTTAAAAGCCCGTGTCTTGTTATGTCAGCATATCTAGTAGTAGACCTTGTATTTCACCAATTCTTCCCAAAATTTCAATTTGATCTTTTTCACTTTTAATAAGTTCGGCAGCCAATTCATCAAGTTTTCCATTAACTGTACGAACGATTCCATATACTCTATGGCGTCCACGTCTATCTAATATATTTTCTCTAGTAAATTTGTGACTTCGTACAGTAATTTCTGCCACAAAATCAGTGATCATCTGCCTATAAATCTTTATGTCTCTAATATCCATATGCTTGCTAATTTTATCGCCTTGCTCAGATATTTTATTAATCATTTTAGTCAGCTGCTCTTGTAAATTTTCATCTTCAAGCTGACTTAAAAGTGTAAATTTAAATCCTTTATCTAATTTAGGTTCCTTAGTTTGTGGTAATTCTTTCAAAGTTGGCATCTGCAATTTATTTAATTGAATATTATCCATGTGCTCCCCCTTTTTCTAATACCAATACATGCGGGACTGCATTTATAAATGAAACCCCTATGACGTTATCTAAATTTTGATTTATACTATTAATATGAATATCTGTAATCTTTTCACCCAAACACACAATCGGAATGCCTGGTGGAAATAAAATAATATTTAAACCTGCAATCCTGTCAGTAGCATCAAAAATAGCTACCTCTATTTTAGCAGAACGCCTAAGCTCACCCAAAGAAATTTCAGCGACGTCGCTAGGTGCAATAGCAATATTTGTAACGCACTTATTAGTCAAGTCCGGTTCTAAAAGCTCACTGTCAATTATCATTAATGCAGCTAATAAAGCATCAAACTCTTTTTTAGTATCTGCAGGAGAGGTTATTAATATTACATGGGTTTCAAAAAATGCTTCTATTACTATATTATATTTGGTGTCAAGGACATTCGCTAAGTTTTTTCCATTTATATAATTATTAGTTAAAATCACTATCTTAGCTGGATCTTGCATATTAGGTGTTTCTAATAATCTCAATTTTTTTAGTTGCTTCAAATTTTTTCTAATCTGCAACAACTCAACTACATAGTTTTGTTTTATTGCATTCATATTTTTTTCTATATAAAATCTTATATAATCCATCAACCCCATTAAAAGATATGAAGGACTAGAGGTTTGTATCATTTTTAATGATTCTATTACATCCGCATATTTTATTTTATTCGTGCATATATGCAGTAATGCACTCTGCGTTAAAGCTGGTAATGTTTTATGCATGCTATTTATTACTAAATCTGCTCCCGCGGTAATTGCGCTAGGAATAGACATTATATTTAAGTGAGCTCCATGCGCTTCATCTACAATAATAATTTGATCTTTCAACACAGCACGTATATTTACAAGATCAGAAAATACTCCCTCATATGTAGGACTTGTAATAATCGCTCCTTTTATATCAGGATGTTTAACTAAAATTTTTTTGATATCTTCTGCTTTTATACTCCCAACAATTCCACAAGACAAAATTTCGGGTGAAATATATACCGGCACCGCATCTGCTAATATTAACGCATTTATCACACTATGATGAGAATTTTTGGCAACTATAAATTTATCTTTGGGTTTACATACGGCTAAAATTGATGCAAGAATTCCTGCTGTTGCTCCATTGGTCAAAAAAATACAATGTTGAGACTTGTAAAATTTTGCCATATCGGTCATAGCGTCTTTAATAACTCCTGTTGCATTATATAAATTATCTAATTCTGGTACTTCTGTTGCATCTAAAGACAACAAAGAGAGGTCTGCTAAATCAAAACCTCTCCCAAATTTATGACCTGGCATATGATAAGGATATTTGGTGTTACTATATTTTAATAGTTTATCATAAAGTTGTGGTCTCATAATTTTATAGTGCAATACTTACGCAAAGCTTCTCTCCAATAGTTTTCATATCTTCTTGACCAACAAGACCAATTCTATGAGATAATCTACTTTTTGAAATTGTTTTAATTTGTTCACAAAGGATTATAGAATCATATGTTAAAAATCCATAATTCGTTTTTGTGAGAGTGTGATGTGTAGGCATCGGCTTTTTACACTTAGAGGTAAGAGGTACACAAATCACCGTTGGTGAATAATGGTTACCTGTATTATTTTGAATAATTAACACAGGACGAATACCTGCCTGTTCACTTCCATCACCTATACCCAAGTCAGCTTCATAAATTTCGCCACGCTTTGGATATATGTATTTTACATCTTTAGTTTCAATCATATCTTTCTCCTCCTTTTATAAAATAAAAATTGTATAATAATGCTAATTCTATTATTGCCAAAAAATACAAGTTATAAACACAAAAAAATAATTTTTTTTTTTTTTTTTGTGGGCAAGCCGATTCTTGCCCTATTATAATTTCATTAAGTAGTTGATTAACTCTATATTAGTATTTTTATGTGGAAAACATAATATAAATTCTAAAGCTTGTTCTAACTTTTTTCCAATTTCTTTGCCTGAGGCAATATTTTGTTTTATTATGTCATTGCCCGTAATTGCTAGGTCCTTAATTTTATAGCACTCTTTTTGTTCCAAAATATGATCTATTAACAAGAAAAGCTTTTCAATATATTCTATTTCCTCTATTGTTGAAGCTTTATTTTTCTTAATTAATAGAATATTTCTTACATTATCTACTTCGCATATCCTTAACAATTTTTTCATTTCAACTGCATCTATTTTAAAGTTTGTCTCATATATATAGTATTCAATTGCTAACGCAACATTTTTTATAGTTTGGTTATCAAATTTTAACTCTTTTAGTATCTGTTTTACAGCATCACTATCATTTAATGGATAAAGTAAAGCCGTATATCTACTAATCAAATTAACCGGCATTGCAGCCATTACTTCAAGTAATTGAACCAGTTTTTGTTCTGTCTCTAAGTTATCGAAAAGTTTTTTAATCTCGCCTGAAATATATGAGAGTATATCCCATTTATATATATTTAATATAAAAAACAAATTTTCTGATAAGCATATTTTATTAAATTCATCTCGAATTCGTTCTTTACTAATATATTTTAATAACTCTCTCTTATCTATAAATGCTGTTTTCGTTTCTTCTGCTATTTCAAAATTCAGTTGTGCGGCAAAGCGAACTGCACGTAAAATTCTAAGTGCATCTTCATTAAATCTAATCTTTGCATCTCCTACTGCACGAATTATTTTATTTTCAATATCTTTCCTTCCGCCATACGGATCCACAAACCCTTTATGTGGATGATACGCAATCGCATTCATTGTAAAATCTCTTCTAGATAAATCTTGTGCTATATTTTCAGCAAATTCTACCCCATTGGGACGCCTAAAATTAACGTATTCTTTTTCTATACGATAGGTAGTCACTTCATAATGTTCCTTATTTAATATAACCGTAACCGTACCATGCGCAATACCCGTATCGTATGTTCGTTCAAAAATTTTCTTTATATCTGCAGGCAAAGCACTAGTAGTTATGTCCCAGTCATTTGGAGTTCTTTTCATAATCATATCTCGCACACACCCTCCAACAATATATGCGCTAAATCCTGCTAATTCTAACTCTGTAATTATTTCAATAACCTCATCTGGTAAATTCATTTTCAATCCTCTTTTCAATTATATAAAAAAAGACACAAAGCGTGTCTTAATTAAGTTATAGTATATGTGTTACAGTAATTTCACCATCATAAATAAAACATTTGCCTCCTCTAGTATTTTCCACAAAAATTTTATTTCTATTTCCAATCAATACCTCTGTCCCTTCATAAAACCAATTTTTGGCTTTTAGGGTTCCGTGACTACTTTCTTTCATTTTTTGTTCTATAGCTTTTAACCTAAACTTAAGTAAGTTAATTTCGTTGGTAAGGTTAACACAAAGTAATTTGGCTTGGCGAAGAAGTTCTATTTTTTTCTGCGATAATGCAACATTCTGATTTTCTAAATAAGCCACATTCTTATTAGTTCTATTCAGATTATCCAAATGAGTCATATACGATTTATGAATCTCTTGATATAATTCTATTACATCAGGCTCTACTCCAATTCTAATTCTAGTTTTGGTACCCATTAAAGATCCCACCTCAATAGCTGTTATGCTTTTTAGAGCTGAAATATATCCACCTACTATTTTGCCCTTTCCAGTTTGAACCATTATCTCTCCTTTGCATTTTACATTACTATGTAAAATTGCTTCTGCCACAATGTTTCCCATTGCTTCTACTTTGGAATTTTCTATAAATTTAACCAGAATATTTTTCTGTGATCTAAGAATTCCTTTGTCACTACCATGCATTCCATATGACACAACAATATTTCCGTTTGCTTCCAATATTCCTCCTTCCACCACACCTTTTACTTCTATATCTCCTTTTGCTTTTACTCTATAGCCTTCTAATACGTTTCCATTAATTATAACACTTCCCAAAAAACTTACATTTCCTGTTGCAGGACCAATATCAGAATCAATTGTAATTAAAGGTTCTATTGATAAAACACCATTCTCTACTTTAAACTGCCCCTCCATAGCTGCCACAACAGTTAAATTATCATCCAGCATTTGAAGATTTTTTCCCAATCTAGGTTGTATATCATTCCCCATCAAAGCATCTATTTTTTCTCCCAAAACATTCTTTCCATCAGTTCCTTTTGCCGCTACTATCTTTTTAGCCACAGCTTCTCCAGGCTCTACACTAAAAACAAAATGTAGTTCCTTAAAATTTACTTTTCCATGATCTAATTCTTCTGGAGTAGTTCCTACTTCGTGTTTTGCTATATATTCTATATATGCATCTGGTCCCTTAGTTGGTTCCATTCCATTGGCTACAACATATTTTTTATTAGGTTCATATTCATCCAATGCCTCTTGAATTAGTTCATTGCTGATCCCAAAAATAACACCATTATCTTTTAGTGCTTGATGTATTTCTTCCATAGTAACTGCAGTAACTATTTCTGGAATATCTTCATTCTCTTCTGGCTTATCTGATTCAGAAGATGTATTTTCTGTTACTGTTTCAAGTACTACAGGTTTATATATTTGAAATGCAATAGAAGCCATCATTTTATCTATACTTACATTAACTATTATGTCATCTTTCATAAAAATCCTCCTTTTAATCTTGATATCCTAATTTATTTGTGTATATATAATATAATTTATTGCATATTACTATAAATTTTGTTTATTTTTCTTTGTTTTTTATCAAATATTACTGAGTATATCATATTATATTAGCAGATGCAATAAATAACTCAAAATCCTCAAAAACATACCTAAAATAAACAAAAGTCTCACAACCCAAAGAACCAGTTGTAAGACTTCATTAGTTTTAGTTATATAATGGCTGAAGAGGGAGTCGAACCCACGACACCATGGGTATGAACCATGTGCTCTAGCCAACTGAGCTATTCAGCCATATAAGCAGGGGCAGTAGGACTTGAACCCACGACATCCGGTTTTGGAGACCGACGTTCTACCAACTGAACTATACCCCTGTATTAACTCCCCGAGTAGGGTTCGAACCTACGACCCTTCGGTTAACAGCCGAATGCTCTGCCGCTGAGCTATCGAGGAATATTAACACTTTGTTAGTATATCAAAAATAAAAAAGCTTGTCAACGCTTTTATAAAAAATTTTTTTAAATTAATTTTTTATACAAAAGTTTAGTTCTTCACAAATACTTTTTACTAAATGAATAGAAATTCTGTCCACTGACCATACTTTATAATAAGAAATGAGAAAAATTTATTAGCGAAAGGAATTTTATAATTATGGCAAAGGTCATTAACTTTAAAAAGCGTAGTCCTGTTAATGTTATGACAAATCCTCCTATTGATGAGCAAAATTTTACTACTTCTATAGAAGAGTTTGCAGAAAATGCGTTCGCAGAAGTAATGGAGCTTGCTATAAAAGGTGATCCTGAATCCCAAAATAATATTGGCGAATGCTATGAATATGGTTTTGGCATAGATGAAGATACTTCTGAAGCCTTTAAATGGTATCAAAAATCGGCCACACAAAGTTATGCTCCTGCTTTGGCCAACCTTGGAGAATGCTACGAATATGGCATCGGAACACGCAAAAATATGTTTCGAGCATTTGACTGCTATAATAAAGCCGCCATTAAAGGTATTTCAGATGCGCAATATAACGTTGGCTTTTGCTATCAATATGGAGAGGGCACAAAAAAGAATTTAACTAAAGCTGTAGAATGGTACACTAAAGCCGCCAAACAAGGCAATTTACCAGCAATGAACGACTTGGCCAAATGCTATAAATTAGGTAGCGGTGTTGACAAAGATCTTGCTATTGCCTTAAATTATTTTCGACAAGCCGCAAACCACGGAAACCCCGATGCACAACTTAATCTTGCTATTTGCTACTATGAAGGGTCTGGTGTCGCAAGAAGCTTACACAAATCCGTTGAGTATTGCACCATGGCAGCAGAACAAAACAATGCAGATGCGCAATTGATGATGGGGATGTTTTATTCTATGGGAGAAGGTGTAACCGAAAATCTTTTTACCGCTACCCTCTGGTTTCGCGCTGCCGCAGATCACAATCAACCCGATGCCACATTCCAACTTGCCAATTGCTATCAATACGGCTTGGGTGTGGAGCAAGATTCTCGTAAGGCAGCTGAATATTTTGAACGTGCAGCTAATCTAAACCATCCAGAAGCTCAGTATATTATAGGGCAATACTATGAATATGGAATATCCGTTGATAAAAGCATCTTTATCGCAACTTGCTGGTACAAAAAAGCAGCGGCTCAAGGTATCCGCGATGCTGTCGACGCACTACGTCATTTAGAAAAGTAACTTATCTCAACTGAATTTCCATAATTATAATTGACTAACTAGTATATTCATGTGTATACTAGTTCATATAATTTTTTCTAACATTAGGAGGCTATTAAAATGGCATATGTAATTAATGATGATTGTATATTATGTGGAGCGTGTGCAGCTGATTGTCCACAACAATGTATTTCTGAGGGAGATACTAAATATGTAATCGATAAAAATAAATGTATTGAATGCGGAACTTGCGCAAGTGTTTGCCCAGTTGACGCACCTCATAAAGAATAATTTATCATATAAAGAGACGCGACCTTTATTTAGGTTTCGTCTCTTTTCTTTTTTTGCGCTTAAATCAAAATTGTATTTATTGAACTTGCTGGCAAAATTATCGTCTTTCCATTCAACTCAAATTCTACAGGCTTTTCAAATGGGTTTTTCGATATCAAAATTATTGAACCATCTGGATTTTTAAAGCAAATAGAAGTAGCACTAAAATGCCCCTCTAACACCTGCCTTTTCGCTCCGAGCACAATAAATGCAGAAAAATGCTTCATTACATAGTACTCATAATTGAATTTATAATCGTCTGCCATAATATCTATCATACTATTTTGATTCCATCCCCAAGTACTTGCTCCTCCAGGAGGCAATACCATATTCCAATATGTGTATGCGCAAACTCCATTAGAAATATAGTGATGGAACATTTCAAAAATATACATCGCATACTCCCATGTATTCTTCCCATCTCCACATTCATTTTCAGTTTGCATCAACTTCTTTTCGGGGAAAGCAGATTTGGTAATTTGCACCGCGTACTTTCCTGCCCATTGATATGAAACTCCTTCTATATAAGGATATGCTTTCTCATCATGCAATACCAAATTCGCATAGTTGTCATATCTTGTGTACAGCATTCGATTATCTGTTTCTGGCCCATTGAGGGTTCCAAGCCATATTTTAGTCTTTATACCACGCTCTTTAAATACCGGTCCTAGGTAGTTGGCTATAAAATTAGCAAGCTCTTTTCCGGTCCAAATACATGACGGAAATTTCTGACTTGATACAGGCTCATTCTGCACATGTAACTGACTAATTACAATACCCTCCTTCTCATAGGCTTCTATAAATAAGGCAAAGTATAGTGCATATGCTTTGAGGTTTTTATCTGTCTGCACCAAAGTTCCAAAATTATGAGCTTTTGGATATTTCATCCATGTTGGTGGGCTCCACGGCGATGCAAAGAACTTCATATCAGGATTTCGTTTGAGAGCTTCTTTTATATATGGTATCAAATATTTTTGGTCTCGTTTAATAGAAAAGTTTGCCATCTCATAGTCACCATCTACTTCGTTATGAGAATACCACAGCTCTGCATAATCTGAGGCACCAATTGGAATACGGCAAAAATCAAACTTCAACCCATCCGCATCTTTGGCAAATAAAATATCGTAAACTTCTTTTCGCTTTTGATCACTTAATTTTAGCAATGCTATTTGAGATAGTTCGTTAAAGCAACCACCAAAACCTTCCCATTCTTCTGCTTCTCCCGTAATAGCCAACGTAGATTTTATACTATCTTCTGCCGCTGTCGTTCTCTCTTGCCAAAACGTTTGTCTAGTCGTTGTAATAATTTTCATAGTCTGCTCCTTTGCATAAATAATTACTTTCCAAATATAAGGTTAAGCAATTAAAATGTCAATAATTTTTATCGATAATCTATGACCTTTATAATCACATTATGAAATTACATCATGAGCATAATTACCTATATTCTTGGATATACATATATAGTACATGTAACAATTAGGAGGGAATATTTATGAGATTTAAAGAGGATATTGATATTGTACGCAAGAGGATTGATGCGTTCTGGGCAAACGAGTTGATGGACCGCGCTTTAGTTTCTATTTTAACACCCAAAGAAAAAGGTAAAAATATACCTATTTTCGATGCGGCAATGGCTGAGAAGGATCCTGCTTATGTAGAAAAATTTTGGTTTGACCCTCAAACTATTCATAACCGCACTATCAAGCAATTAGAAAATACGTATCTTGGTGGCGATGCCTTGCCTACATTTCATCCAGATTTTGGAGTAAGTGGACATGCTGCATTCTTTGGATGTAAACCCATCGTTTCGCCAAAAACCATATGGTTTAATCCTGCTTGGAGCAGTCTGTCCGATTGGAAAACCACATTTACTCCAGAAGTAATTCAACAACAAGTTGCTATCATTAAAGAAGTTGCTAGGTTATCTAACGGAGATTATTTTATCGGATTACCCGACCATTGTGGAACTTTGGATGCGGTGGGGCATCTATACGGCACCGATAATGTTCTCATGGCTATGATAACAGATCCCGAAGAATTACAAGAAGCACTAGCTGCCGTTGACGCTGCCTGGGTTGAAAGTATCGAGTTATTCTATCAGGCATTAAAAGAAGTGAATAAAGGCTCTTGCCATTCTTGGATGCATCTGCTTTCTGATAAAAAAATGGGGCAAATGCAATGTGATATGTCCGTTATGTTTTCTGCAGAGTTATATGAAGAATTTGTTTACGATGAACTCAAAAGGCAAATCGCTTGGTTTGATGATCCAATTTATCATTTTGATGGTGCAGAGCAAGAGCGACACCTCGATATTTTACTATCTTTTGATAAATTAAAAGTAATCCAGTGGACTCCTGTCGCTGGGCAGCCAAAAGCATCTCATTTTATGCCTATTTTAAAACGCATACAAGATGCAGGCAAGCGCCTAGTTATTGGAGTTATTCCCGAAGAAATTCCAGACATTCTCGAAAATCTATCTGCTAAAGGATTGAATTTACGCGTTAGAAATGTAAAAGATCCGGATGCAGCAGAAGCTGTCGTTAAATGCGTTGAAAAGTATAGCAAAAGCTAATTCACTTGAGAGGATTTTAAAATGAGATTTAAAGAGGATATTGATATTGTACGCAGAAGAATTGATGCTTTTTGGGAAAATGAATTGCTAGACCGCGCTCTAGTTTCTATAATTGCTCCAAAGAAGAAAAATCTAAGTTTAAATATGTTTGACGAACAAGAATATGCTAAAGATCCTAGTTATATGAAGCGCTTTTGGCTAGATCCCCAAACAATTCATAATCGTAATATAAAACGCTTGGAGAACACCTATCTTGGAGGCGATGCTTTGCCTTCTATTTTTTTAGATTTTGGAACTAGTGGTCATTGCAATTTTTATGGTGCAAAACCTATCTTCTTTAAAGATACCATCTGGTTTGATCCTGTATGGAAAAACTTATATGAATATAACCTTGTTTTTGATGAAGCGGCAATAGACCGATACGTCGCCATAGCAACTGAGATTGCCAACCTCTCTCAAGGGGATTACTTTATCGGAATGCCTGATAATTGTGGTACTCTTGATGCATTAGGGCATCTTTATGGCTCTGCAAATGTGTTAACCGAGATGCTACTTAATCCCGATGCTGTTCAAAAAGCAATTGATGCAGTAAACGAAGGCTGGAAAATAGGCAATGAGCTTTTTTACAATGCCACTAAAGCCATCAATCACGGATCTTGCCACTCCTGGATGCATCTACTTGCTAATGGAAAAATGGGCCAGATGCAATGCGACATGTCTGTTATGTTTTCAACAGCAATGTACGAAAAATTTGTATACAACGAGTTACAAACTCAAATTGATTGGTTTGATTACCCTATATATCATTTTGATGGCGTCGAGCAAGAGAAACATCTTGATATATTGCTATCATTTGAAAAACTCAAAGCAATTCAGTGGACTCATGTTGCGGGACAACCAAAAGCATCTCGCTTTATCTCCATTTTACAACGCATCCAGAATGCAGGTAAACGTCTCATTGTATTTATAGATCCCGAAGAAGTTTCTACAATGCTAGAGAATTTATCTGCTAAAGGATTGAATTTAATCATTGAAAATGTACCTGACCCCGAAACTGCAGATACAATTTTACAGTACGTCAAAAATCATAGCAAAGAATAATGAACACATAACAAAAAATGTCAAGAGATCTGTCGACGAATAAATACAGTTGATACTCTTGACTTCTTTTTTATTTCAATTACTTGATCTGTTTACATTTTTTATGCTATAATTATACAAATTTACAAAAAGGAGTTAGATATGGATAAGAAAAGAATTAAAGAGAGCATCGTTGTCGTTACTTACGCTATCATTTTATATTTAATATTAATCAATTTAAAAACAATTAATAGCACTTTTGATACGTTTACTACATTATTAATGCCTGTCATTACTGGATTTATCATAGCATATATCCTAAAAGGACCTTATAATTTTGTTCGAGATAAAGTTCTTAGAATGTCCTCTAAAGATACACAGACTATACAAACTACTAAATCCGTTATAGCATTAGTTATGGCGTATACTCTTGTTATTTTAGTATTAACTATTTTAGCAATTTTAGTTATTCCCCAACTTTGGAACAGTATTCAAAGCTTAATTTCCACACTTCCCGATCAAATAGATATCTTATTTGCTAAATTTCAAGGATTTTTAGATGATATGGACGGTCGATTGGACACATCAGTTGATTCGGAAATATACACTCAGCTCGAAGAAGCTTGGGTTACTGTCATGAACTTTGTAAGTGCAATTTTAACTGATGTAATACCAGCAGTCTTAAATGGAATTGTAGAAATCACTACTAGTATCACTAATATGATTTTTGCATTTATCTTTTCTGTTTATTTTTTAACTGGAAAAGAAAGATTATCTTCTCAAATGAGCAGAATTTTGTATGCCTATTTACCTAAAGCAAGAGCCGAAAGAATCTTATATATTTCTAGAATAACCAATAATTCATTTACAAACTTTATTAATGGTCAGGTTGCGGAAGCCTTTATTTTGGGAATTCTTTGCTTTGTAGGAATGCTTATATTTAAAATGCCATATGCCGTGCTTGTTAGCGTAATCATAGGTGCCACAAACATTATTCCAATTTTTGGACCTATATTTGGCTCCATTCCTGCAACGTTTATTGTGCTTATGGACGATCCAAGTAACCCTATGATGGCTGTATGGTTTGTTGTATTTATACTTGTAATGCAACGAATTGATGGAGATATTATATATCCAAGAGTGGTAGGAGATTCTATTGGTCTTCCGGGAGTTTTTGTAATGCTTGCCATTGTAATTGGTTCTGGATTATGGGGACTTACTGGAATGATTATCGGCGTACCTCTCGCTGCTGTATTTTACAGACTAATCAAAGAAGGTACAAATCTTAGACTAGCCGAAAAAGAGATTAATTTCGAATAATATATAAATGTAACCCTTTCTGTATAAACTCAGTTAGGGTTCAATTCAAATTACGAAAGAAGAGAAATTATGAGAATTATAAGCGGAAAATTTCGAGGAACAAAATTACTTTCTCCCGAAGGTTTAAATACTCGACCCACTACAGATAGAATCAAAGAAACATTATTTAATATAATTAATTTTGACCTATTAGAATGTAGTTTTTTAGATTTATTTAGTGGCAGTGGTCAAATTGGTATAGAAGCTCTAAGCCGGGGCGCCAAAACTGCAACTTTTGTTGAAAACAATAAGGCGGCATTTGCTATATTAGAGAAAAATTTATTAAAAATTAGGTTGCAAAATTCTGCAATAACATATAAAATAGATATCAATGAAGCATTAAATTTAATTTACTTACAAAAGGAAACATTTGATATAATATTTATGGACCCTCCTTATCATTATGTAAATTTACAACAAATAATCGATTTTATTGTAACAAACGATTTACTCACACCCTCAGGTAAGATTATTATCGAAGATGCCTCAGATGCAAATCCAATATATAATGACAAATTAATATTAATAAAAGAAAAGGTTTATACAACAACCAGAATTAGCATATTTGAAAGGATTTAATATGAATACTGCCATTTATCCTGGAAGCTTTGATCCCGTTACTATTGGGCACATAGATATTATTGCACGAGCTAGTCAGCACTTTACTTCATTGATTGTTGCAATAGGATATAACCCCAATAAAGCAACAGGGCTTTTTGATCTAAAAACTAGAATCGCCATGCTAAAGTTAGCTACAAAAAAATTTGACAACGTTACAGTCGCCACTTATGATGGATTGTTAATTGATTTTATGCAAAGCGCAAACGTAAATGTGATTGTTAAAGGTGTTCGCAACTCAAAAGATTTTGAATACGAAAAAGATATGGCATTAATAAACAATAGCTTGGATATAACGATAGAAACGTTTTTGTTATTTGCTAATCCTATGTACTCTTTTATCAGCTCTAGTATGGTACGTGAACTACTATATTTTAATAAGGAAGTAGACAATTATGTTCCGAAAGAAATAATTTATATACTTAAAATGTGAGGTGATTTGATGGCAAAAACTCAACTAGATGTCAAAATGGTACAGGTTATGAATTCTATTAATAATCTACAACAGATGCTTGCAGAGTCTCCCAATATAATGTTTAATTCTCAATTTATCAAAGTCGAGCGAAATAAAATGGAAGAGCAGCTAAACGAAGTTATAAACCTTATACCAGCAGCTTTTCGCGAAGCAACTTTTATTGTCGAAAATCAAAATCAAATCATTCAAGATGCTCAATTAGATGTTCAAGCACTTAAAAATGATACTGATCTAAAAATCCAAAAAATGTTAGAAACACACAGCATTGTTCAAGAAGCTTCTCAATACGCTACCGAAATTATTGATAAGGCTAAGCAAGAATCTATAGAAATGCAACTTATGGGTGTTAGACATGCAGATGAAAAACTTCAAAAGGTTGAATATCGACTAAAGTCATTACTTAATAATGTGCACGAACAGGTTCAACAGTTTGAGGAATATCTTTCTGGAGTTATGGTAATTATTCAAGAAGAGCGCAATCAGATTAAAGATACTATTGAAAAAATTGAAAGTTAAAAACCCCTAATATAAAACACTTTAATTTTGAGATATGCTAGTAGTATTATATCCTTATAATTTATAACAAACAACGATTGCTTGAGTAGCTTTTGATGAGAAGTAGATATTTAGACTTATACTTTGCTAAAACTTGAGCAGTCTAAAAAGATACACAATAGCATAAGCCTCTCCATCTTTCTAGCTCATTATTAATTTTTGTGTCAGATCGCGATTATACATATTATAATTACCACTTATTAAACCATACAAATTAGTTGCTATAAAATCTATATATAACGCCTTTCTTTGCTCTTCGGACAATTTCTTAGCATCTGCTTTCACATTAGTTATAATAGGAATGTCAGCAGATTTATGAAGCATCGATAGAAGCTTTTTACTTTCTTTTCTCACTCCCAATATTCTCACATAATCACAATTATGTTTTGTGTTAATACCTAAAATAATTCTCAAAAGTGATCGATACACCGTTGCTTTTGAATATGTTTTGGATGTTAACTCTGTCACAAAGTCTGTATACTCCAATTTTTTATTTATCAAGTTATATATTGAATTTACTAAATTTGATGGTACATCCCAAGTAGCTGCAATGTCTGCAACAGAAGTGGTTAATAGTTTGTAATAAAGAATATCGCGTAATTTGCCAATATCTGGATGCTTTTCTGCAATCAAAATTTTTAAGCATTCTTTTGGCATGGCTGTTTCCAATTTTTCTAGTTCATTTTCTGCTAAAGCATTTCTAACAGCCGATGCCGATGCAAGATTAGAATAAATTTCTTCGTCTTTATAATTTGTTACTTCTCTTTGTATAGGAAATGGTAAGATCGGGGAAAAATAATATTGAAGCGCTTTTAGATATTCTATACCTAGAATGTTATTGGGCTTGCTTATAAACTCACCTAATTGGGTGTCATTAAAATATTCACAAATTGCTTTTGCTCTAGCAACAGGATAGCTTAATCCCAAACTTAAAAAAGTATTTAACAATTTTTTATATACAGTTGGTTCCTCAACTAATAGAGAAGATATATTTTTTAGTTTTTCTATATCTGGAGTTTCTGCTCCAAAACAAAGCGCGTTGACTATTCTGGTTTTATCCAAAATAGAAATGGCCCCTCTTGCAAAAAATTCTGCACTTGCAGTTGCATTAATTGTGGGGAGCTCTATAACCATGTCTACTCCAGCTTTTAGCGCCATTTTTGTACGTGAAAATTTATCTATTATTGTAGGTAATCCTCGTTGAGTAAAGTTTCCACTTATAATAGAAATTATATAATCAGACTTTAATTTTTGTTTTATTTGTACAGTTTGGTACAGATGTCCGTTATGAAACGGATTATATTCGGCAATAATTGCTGTAATATGCATTGATATCTCCTTAATTTTTTTTGAATTTTGGTATTGTATACTTGGAATACATTGGGTATAATATCCATGTAACAACTTATTTTAATTATATAAATATTACATGTAAAGGGGTATTTTTAATGTCATTTTTAAATTCTATAAAACAAATCGCTAAAGGTTTACAAAAAACTATAGTACTACCAGAATCTCATGATATGCGTACACTACAAGCTGCAGATACAATTTTGAAAGAAGGTTTGGCCAAACTTATTTTAATTGGAGATCCCAAAAAAATAGCTGCGGATGCTGTTGGTCTCGATTTATCTAAAGCAACTATCATAGATCCAAAACACTTTAGTCAAATGGATGAATATATCAACGAATTATATAATCTTAGAAAATCCAAAGGACTTACATTAGAACAAGCAACAGAGCTTTTAACTACCAAAGATTTATTTCTCGGAGTTATGATGGTTAAAATGGGCTTGGCTGATGGAATGGTTGCTGGCGCTGCCAATTCTAGTGCAAATGTATTGCGCCCTGCACTTCAAATTCTTAAGACTGCTCCTGGAACAAAAATTGTTTCTGCATTCTTTATTGTAGTTGTACCTGATTGTGAGTATGGAGATAACGGTGTGTTCTTATTTGGAGACTGTGGATTAAACGAAAATCCAACTGCCGAACAACTTGCGGAGATTGCCAAAAGTTCTGCAGAAAGCTTCCAACAACTAACTCAACACGAGCCTAGAGTTGCTATGCTTTCTTACTCTACACATGGTTCTGCTCACAATCCACTTGTAGACAAAATGCAAGATGCTACCAAATTAGCTAAAGAACTTTGTCCAAATACTTTAATCGCGGGAGAATTGCAACTCGATGCCGCTATTGTTCCAGAAATCTGTTCTCTCAAAGCACCAACATGTGAACTTCAAGGTAAAGCGAATGTACTAATATTCCCTAACCTCGATGCCGGAAATATTGGCTACAAACTGGTTCAAAGACTTGCTAAAGCGGAAGCCTATGGCCCTGTTACTCAAGGTATAGCAAAGCCTGTAAATGATCTATCTCGCGGATGCTCTGCTGATGACATTGTTGGTACTGTTGCCATTACTGCTCTTCAAACTCAACACGTTAAATAATATTAATTAGGCCTTCGAGGCTGGAATGGAGAATAAAAAATGAAAGTATTAGTAGTAAATTGTGGTAGTTCCTCATTAAAATATCAACTTTTAGACATGAATCATAACAACATTATCGCCAAAGGAATTTGCGAAAGAATCAGTATTGACGGATCTTTTATTAAGCATACAACAGAGGGTCAAGAAGCCGTAAAAGTTATGTGTAATTTTCCTGACCATGAAATGGCACTACAAAAAATGGTTGAAATGCTGACAACTGGAGATACTAAGTGTGTTGCCTCTGTCGATGAAATTGCAGTAGTTGGGCATCGCGTGGTTCATGGCGGAGAAAAATTTAATGAATCTGTGCTCATTGATCAAGCTGTAATTGATGCGATTAAAGATTGTGCGGAACTGGCTCCTCTTCATAATCCTGCAAACTTATTGGGAATTTCTGCTTGCAAAAGACTTATGCCTAACGTACCGATGGTCGCTGTTTTTGATACGGCTTTCCATCAAACTATGAAACCAGAAGCATTTATGTATGCTATTCCAAAACAATTTTATAAAAAATACAGTGTTCGCAAATATGGATTTCACGGAACATCTCACAAATATGTGTCTCAAAGAGCTGCCGCAATGCTAGGAAAACCCATCGAAGATACCAAAATTATTGTTTGTCATCTAGGAAACGGGGCATCTATTTGCGCTGTAAAAGGTGGAAAATCTATAGACACTTCTATGGGAATGACTCCTCTTCAAGGACTAATTATGGGAACTCGTTCCGGAGATATCGATCCTGCTATTATTCCATATCTGATGGACAAAGAAGGTATTTCTGCAAACGATATGGATTCTATCCTAAATAAAAAGTCTGGCGTACTTGCTTTATCTGAAATAAGCAGTGACTTTAGAGAAATCGAAGATGGTGTTACAGCCGGAGACCCTGTTTGCCGCCTCACCATGGATGCAGTGCAACATAGATTAGTATTCTACATTGGTGGTTACGCTGCATTGATGGGTGGCGTCGATGCCATTTGCTTTGCTGGTGGACTTGGTGAAAATAATACGGTTATGCGCGCAGAAATGGCAGAGCTTCTTAAAGGAATGGGTGTTAAACTCGATCCTGAGAAAAATCAATGTCGCGGTGTTGAGAGAGATCTTACTACTGCAGATTCTAAAGTAAAATTATTACTCGTTCCTACAAACGAAGAATTAATGATCGCGCAAGATTGCGTAAAGGTTGTACAATAATTAAATTTTAGCTGTGATTGACTTAATTGGAGGTGCATCGAAGATGGACATGAAAAAATCAATGAAAAAATTCGAAAAAAGCTTTTCTAAGTATAAAAAAGACCTTTCTAAACACATTAAAAATTTTAGAAAAAAAAGCTAAGCTAATAGATATTACGTTGACAAAATGCCTCTAAATAATGTATAATAGCGAAAGTGGTAAAATTGGAGGTGTAAAAAATGGCAGTACCAAAACGAAAAACGTCGAAAGCGAGAAGAAACTCTAGAAAAGCTAACTGGAAACTCTCTCCTCTAAACCTTGCTCCTTGTTCAAAATGTGGAGAACTTATGTTGCCTCATTATGTTTGCAAAGTGTGTGGTTCATACGCTGGACGTGAAGTTATTAAGGTCAATTAACTATAAGGCAGCTGCGGCTGTCTTTTTCACATGTCAAAATTTTACTTCATATACGAAAGGTAGGCTCTCTACTATGATAAAGATTGCTATAGACGCTATGGGCGGTGACAATGCACCTGCGGAAATAATAAAGGGCTGTATTAATGCTATTGCAAATGAAAAATGTAAAGCCACACTTGTCTTAGTGGGTAAAGAAGATATTATAAAACAAGAGCTCGAGAAATATAAATTTGATCCATCACGAATAGAAATTCAAAATGCCAATGATGTTATTACTATGGAAGATTCTTTTAATGCTGTTAGACTTAAGCGCGAATCCTCTATGGCGATAGGTCTCCGTTTGGTCCGAGACGATGCCGTTAAGGGAATTATCTCTGCGGGCAATTCTGGCGCACTAGTGGCTGGAGCGACGTCTGTTGTTGGAAGATTAAAAGGAATCAAACGCCCTGTTATTGCACCACTAATTCCCACCAAAAAAGGTTATTCATTACTAGTTGATGGCGGAGCAAACGTGGATTGTAAACCTGAGTTTTTATATCAATTTGCTAAGATTGGCTCTGTATATATGGAAGAATGTCTTAAAACAAAAAAACCAACTGTTGGATTAGTAAATATCGGAACCGAAGTAGAAAAAGGCAATCAACTTACAAAAGAAGCTTTTAAACTCATCAGCGAAGATAAATCTATCAACTTTATAGGAAATCTAGAAGCACGAGAAATTCCTTCTGGCGATGCAAACATTATTGTATGCGACGCATTCGTAGGAAATGTGATACTCAAATTTATGGAAGGTTTTGGAAATTGGGTATTTGGTATGGTAAAAGAAGAATTCACTAGAAGCATAACGACAAAACTCGCTGCACTCCTTATGAAAAAAGGATTAAAAAATATAAAAAGCAAATTCTATTATAATAACAAAGGTGGCGCACCTATTTTAGGTCTCAAAGGCTTGGTAGTTAAAATTCATGGCAACTCCAAATCAGAAGAAGTAACCAGTTCTGTATTCCAGGTCGAACAATTTGTTAGACTCAATTTAGTTAATAAAATTAGTTCTAAATTTGAAACCTAATATGATGTGTCAACTTACTTCACCGTTGCATATAATAATACCAAAAAATGAAACGGTGATTAAATGACAATTGATGTGGTTAAAGAAATAATCAGTAAAAGTCTAAATATTCCTATATCTAAGATCAAACCAAAATCACATTTGCTTCACAACCTCAATGCAGATTCTCTAGATTTATATCAAATTGCGATGGATATAGAAGCCGAATATGGATTTGAATTCACTCATAAAGATATCGCTAAATTTAAACAAGTACGTGATATTGTTAATATTATCGATAAAAAACTCGACTTTGATCAAAATTAGTCGAATAAAAAATATTTTTTTTACAAAAGGTGTTGACATATAATAGACTTCATGTTATTATAATCACGTCAAAAGCAGTGCGCGAGTGGCTCAGTGGTAGAGCATCTCCTTGCCAAGGAGAGGGTCGCGGGTTCGACTCCCGTCTCGCGCTTTATATCGGGGTGTGGCTCAGTTTGGCTAGAGCGCCTGGTTTGGGTCCAGGAGGCCGCAGGTTCGAGTCCTGTCACCCCGATTGTTTAGAGCTGGTTTCCTATTTTAGGAGGCTAGCTTTTTATATTATACATATCTTATTTTATAAAAGTTTTTCCATGTTACTCACAGCAGCATATAAATTTGTGATTTCGCACATACTTTATTTAATAAGGCAATAAGGGGGATAATTATTAATATGAAAAAAAGTAATGTGTCGTTAATAGCAACGGTTTATCTAATCGCTTCGGTAGTTACTGCTCAAACTGTTACTTATATCAATAATAAGTTTGATGATAATTCTTATATTGAACAACAAATTGCCGAAAGTCAGCCTATTTCTAGTTTATCTATAGAAGAAACCAGCCCTTGATTTAGAGGACTGGTTTCTTTTTAGCTATATTTACAAATTGACTTCATCTTTTTAACCGATATCAAATATTGTTCTTCATCATTAATAAAGTAGTAACCCAATGTTTCTGCCAGGTTTAGCTGCAAATCAAATTCCTTACTCACCAATCTCAAAAATCTCTCATAACTTTCCAATTCTACAAACCATCTACTTTTAATTTCATTATATGCCATCATATTCGCAATTAAGTGCTTGGTCAAATTAAAATTATCCCATCCCCTCCGTAAATCACCATCTTTATCCAACAACAGCATATTCAAGTCATTAATGAGCATCTTGTAGTTGAAATCTGTACTATCTAATTCGCTCCAGATTAACAATATTGTCGCAATGTCTTCTTCTTCACTGCAATTGTCTTCTATAATATGATTGTTTACCAACATCCCTAGCTTATTTCGCTCTATAATTGGCGGATATTTAAGTATACTCCATTGCTCTATAAAGTCTAGTGCTAAGTCAAATAAGATTATATTTTGAGGATGCGCATCGATTCTATCGGGTATTTGAATTTCCTTTAGTTTATTCTCTTGTATTACAAGCTTTACAAAACGTTCCAAGTTTAATGGCATATCAAGATCAATATAAAAAATAAAAATATCACACAAATCTCCAAACAAATCGCAAATATATTCAAAAATACTCTTCTTCTTCTTATAATCTTGCAATATCAACTTCGCTATTTTGATTAATTTTTTCCATCTACCTACTTTTTCCCAATTTTCTATGATTTGATACGCCTCAACTAATCTATTATTTACTCTAAAACGCTGCCCTCGATGTATCAGTTCTATAGGCTCCAAAGATTTATTCTCATCATATCTAATAATCTCACACCACAGTCCCAAAGTTCTAATCGCATCTTTATAGCTGGCACTGTTTTGAGGATGCACAAAGTCTTGGTTACACACAAAAATTTTGTTTATTCCATGCAACTCTGTTAGCTCTTTTAGAACTAGCTCAGATCCAATCAGCGCATCATTATGTCTCACTTTACAAATACTAAATTTAAATGCTAGATCTAATATTCGCTGACTTACAATTACTATATCTTCAAAGTAATCTTTAATATATAATTGATTTATTAAATACGAAATTTCTCTCTTATAACTATGTGTATCTCCATTTATATTCCAGCTTTTGTTCAATTTATCAAATATAGTTTTCATTGCACTAACCTTTCTGCGATTATTGTACAACATCATTATAGTACTTTGCAAGCTTCGCAAAAGCCTCCAATGAATTATTCACGGTCGCTGCACTCACGCAATATGCAATTCTAAAATAGCCTTTGCATCCAAACGCACTGCCTGGTACCAATAATAAATTAAATTTCTTTGCTTCTGCACAAAACTCTACATCATCTTCTATCAGTGCTTTTGGAAATAAATAAAACGCCCCTTCTGGATTATTTAACTCGAATCCCAACGATTTCAAATGACTATATAAAATATCTCGATTTGATTTATACAAACTAATATCTGCATCGAAATCAACATATCTTTCTACCAATTTTTGAAACAACGATGGTGCGTTTACAAATCCCAATACACGGTTTGCAACATTGAGCCCGGCTACCACTTCTTTTAGATCAGACATCTCTGAGCTACTAATAACGTAGCCGATTCTCTCTCCGGGTAACGACAAAGATTTGCTATACGAATATGCTATAAACGTATTTTTATAGAATGATAACACATTTGGTACTTCTACATTATTGTAAACTATTTCTCTGTACGGCTCATCTGATATCAAGTATATCTGACTCAGCATCTCCTGTTGCTTTTCCTCTAATATATTTGCCAATTCCGTTAATGTCGCTCTATCGTATATAACTCCAGTCGGATTATTAGGAGTATTAATTATCACTGCTTTAGTTTTCGGTGTAATCGATGCTTTAAGTGCCGAAAAATTTGGCAAAAAACTCGGTGGATTTGGAGGAATTACCACAATTTTCCCATCAAAATTTGATATATAATGTTTATATTCACCAAAAAATGGTGCAAACACTATTACTTCATCTTCTGGATCCAAAATTGTTTTTAATATAATATTTAGCCCTCCTGCAGCTCCGACACACATGCATATATTATCTACGCTTAGCTTTAATCCATACTTTGCATTTGTCACTGCCGCTATTTTATTTCTTGTTTGCTCATATCCCGAATTATTCATATAGCCATGAATTTGCTCTTCTCTCTTCAATATATCATAGATATCTTCCTTTATTGCATCAGGAGGGGCTGTGTTTGGGTTCCCTAAACTAAAATCATACACGTTTTCTACACCATATTTTTGTGCCATCAACTTTCCTTCTTCAAACATTGCACGAATAACAGAACTTCCTGCTACTAATTCTTGCATTTTTTTCGAAATCATAAAATACCTCCTAGTTTTATTTTATATTATTATATCATTTTTCGACAAATTTTAGTATAACAAAATAGAATATATCACTAAAACTCTATATCTATCAATTATTATGATATTTCTGTATATATTTTTTCATCATATAGCATACTAGCTTATATAAATTTAAAATGCTAAAGGAGATTTTTTATATGTGGAGAATAGAAGAGCATCTGATGCAAACACCTTATATGGAAACAGCAACTACTCGCACCGTTAGAGTTTATTTGCCTTATAATTATGACAATGATGACACACGATATCCTGTAGTATATTTTCATGATGGCAAAGCCGTATTTTTTGGCAAAGGTCCATTTAACACTGGCAGCTGGGAAGTTTTAGATACCATTACTGCCATGGAGCAGGCTGGCAAAACAAAGGGAATGATCATCGTTGCCATCGACAATGCTGATACCGAAAGACCAACCGAATATTTGCCTTTTGTAAGCAGTTATATTTTTAAAGAAGGCTTTGATATAAACGTTGGTGGAAAAGCTCATGAGTATGCAAAATTTTTTGTAAACACATTGGTGCCATTTATTAATGCCAAATATAAAACTATCCCCGAAGATGCTGCCATTATCGGAAGCTCTATGGGTGGATTAGTTACTGCATTTATAATTTCGCAATACCCAACCGCTTTTGCAAAAGCTGGGATATTCTCAATTGCTTCTTGGGTATATACCAATAACGAATGGTTTGATTATCTCAAAGCCACCACTCCCAATTCCGCGATGAAATATTTCATTCATGTTGGCACCGCAGAAGGTCACATGTCTACTGATCCTCTACTAGCCCAAAAATATGTAAACGATACAATTGCGTATTTCAGAACATTACTCCAGCTAGGTGTTCCGCTACACAATATCTATCTAAATGTTGGCGTTGGCGATACGCATTCTGAATCTACCTGGTCTAAATATATTGAAAGCTTTTTGTTATATTAAAGCCGCCCTGCTTATGGGGCAGCTCTTTTTTTGGGCTTTTTTGCCAACATCGATACAACAATATTAATCAACTTATTCAAATACCACATCACTTTATTTCGAGATAGTGCATACGTAATCAACATACTCGTTATTATACAAATAATAATTTTTATCCAAAAAAATGGTATAATCGAATTTACTATATACACCAGCGATACTAAATATGTGTGTAGAATATATACCGAAAATGTATTGGTACCTACCTTGCTAAAAAATGTTTTTTTAGGATTAATCATATTAACTAAAACATATACAAATGCAAATCCTATTACATAAACTCCCATTCTACTAAGAATAAGTTCCCAAATAGGTGCTTCAAATTCATAATAATCATGACTTCCATATAAAAATTCCGCTGGGATAATTTCAAAATATGCAAAGATAACTGCTATTCCAGCTGTTACGGCAATAATCAAAATACTAATCAACTTACTTTTACTTCTAAAACTCAGTAATTGCTCTTCTGTTAGGAAATACCCTCCTAAAAAAAATGGCAAGAAAAATATTGTTCTCGATATCGATAAAAACGTTCCCACCTCTGGCGAAAAACCTACTATTACTCCTATTATCAGACTTATTAAAAAAATATGTTTAACTCGTATTAAATCTCTCAAACAAATTCTCCAGCAAAACATACTTATTAAATACCACAATGCCCATCCTGGTGTAAGTAGCGAAATATTTCTCCACCCAACTACTGGAATACTTACTATTGCCCAAAGCGTATTAAAAATCAGATACGGAACTAAGAAATTTCTAAAGGCTTTCATTCTACACTTTCCAACATTCTTTGAAAAATAGCCCGAAATGAACACAAAAACAGGCATATGGAATAAGTATATAAAGATATAGACCACTTCTATAACAAATGACTCTGCTATATATAGCTCCAACGAATGTCCCAGCACTACCAAAAATATCAAAATCCCTTTTAAGTTATCAAGTAAATAATTTCTAGTTCGTTCCTTTTCTACTGATTTTGCTGAAATAGCAATCCCTCCTTAAATTAGATCGATCCACTCCTTTGCTATAAGCACATGTCCCTTGGCAGTCGGATGCACTCCGTCGCGAGTCCAATAGCAACCTGGCGTATCTACTGTTAACTGCCCATTAAAACTCTGTTGTAATGGAATATATTTTGCGTCATATTCTTTAGCAATATTTTCTATCACTTCAATTTTGGGACCCAAATCTTCTTTCCATTCCAGCTGCCCAGGTGTTACTGGCAATACAAATGGACTCAATAGTATAATTTCAATGTCTCCGAACTTTTCTCTCGTGCTATCCAAAAAATATAAATAGTTATCTCTAAACTCAGCCACATCTGTTACGCTTCCCGTATCATATCTTCTCCAAGTATCATTAATTCCTATATACAAAGAAAGTACATCGATTTTTTCAAAACTCAATGTATTCTTTTCCCAGCGCTTTCTTAACTCTTTAGATCGGTTACCAGACATACCTCTATTTATACATTTCATATTCAATTCCGGATAATGAGTTTTTATATAATGATTGACCAATTTTACATAACCATTTCCCAGACTCTCATCGTCTAACTTATTTCTACTGCAGTCCGTAATGCTATCTCCTTGAAATAAAATAATATTATTGTCATTCAATATCTTTGACATAATGCCTCCTTAACATTCCAATTTATTCAAAAAACTCTTACCAATATCTAGCTTTTCGACTTTAAAAATTTCTGCAATGGTTTGGCCAATGTCTGCAAAAGTCTCTAAAGTCCCCAGATTAGCTGATGCTGAACCTTTTTTATATGCTATTACTGGCACACTCTCTCTTGTATGATCGGTTCCTACAAATGTAGGGTCACACCCATGGTCTGCCGTTATAAATAAGTAATCGTCTTCTGTGAGAAATTCTAGCAACTCGCCAATTTGTATGTCGACCTCTTCTAACGCCGCTCCATACCCCGCAACATCATTTCTATGACCATATTTCATATCAAAATCTACTAAATTTGTAAATATCAACCCTTGCCTCTGCTCCTTTACAAGCTTGATCGTTATCTCCATTCCCTCCTTATTGCTTTTTGTTGGATATGATTTTGCTATATGTTTTCCTGCAAAGATGTCGCTAATCTTCCCTACCCCTGTTACCATCACTCCTGCAGTATCTAGACGATATAGCAAATTTGGTATCGCTGGCTCCGTTGCATAGTCGTGCCTATTTGCAGTTCGTACAAATGCTCCGACAGTACCAACAAACGGTCTTGCTATAATTCTTGCGACTTCGTTTTCGCCTCGCAATATCTCTCTTGCTATTTTACAGTAGCGATACAGGTCCTCCAATGGAACAACTTCTTCATGTGCCGCTATTTGAAACACGCTATCAGCCGATGTATAGACTATCAAATTTCCGGTTTTTACATGTTCTTCTCCCAAGTCTTCTATAATTTGTGTTCCTGATGCTACAATATTGCCAATTACTTTTTTGCCTGTCTTAGCCGAAAACTCATCAATTATTTCTTTCGGAAAACCATGTGGATATGTTCTTAATGGTACTGCTGTATTTACACCAATCATTTCAAAGTGCCCCGTTGTTGTATCCTTTCCCTTAGAAATTTCTAGTGCTCTGCCATATGATGCCGCTGGATTGGCTTCTTTTTCTCCTACGTTTATATCATCAATATTAAATAGTCCTAATTTTTTCAAGTTCAATAATTTTAATCCGTCATTGCTATCATATACATGCTGTAGTGTACTGGCACCCACATCTCCATATGCATCTGCGTCTGGCATTTCTCCTATCCCTACGCTGTCTAAGACAATAAAAATTACTCTTTTCATTTTTTGCCTCCCATTTATATTTATTTTACATATTTAGTATGCACCAATTTATTTTTTTTAGTTTGCTACTTATCTTTTTTTTTGAATAATGTTATACTAGATTTACCATTATATCACAAAAGGAGCAAAATTTATGTTACTTAAAATCAAAAATTTTTTTAATAGCACCGTCGAATTGCTACTTGCTGTCTTAGCCGCTGTACTTCTTACCCAATTTGTGTTTATGCATTCTACCGTTCCTACTGGTTCGATGATTCCCACCATACTTATAGGCGATCATCTTATACTTAACAAAGTTTCTGCATATTATAAAGAACCCGATAGAGGCGATATTGTTGTATTTTTTAATGGACAAGATAATTTAATCAAACGCGTCATTGCATTACCTGGTGATGAAATCGATTTAATTGCCGGAAATGTATATTTAAATGGCTCCCTCATAGATGAACCTTATTTAAAAGATGCTCATTCTACTTATCCCTTAAATTATCGTATTACATTTCCTTTTGTTGTGCCTCAAGATCATTATTTTGTGATGGGCGATAATCGCCTTAATAGTGCAGATAGCCGTGACTTTGGTCCTATTTATAGAGGAGATTTGGTTTCGATTGGTGCATTTAAATTTTTTCCTTTTGACAATATTCATATGTTAAAATAGGCAATCATTGCTGGTGATACTATCATTTCCACTTCAATAGTATCACTTTCTTAAATTTTGATAATTTTTTCTGTTTAAATAGGTCATAATACATATTAAAAGGAGTTGATTGATATGTTGCTTAAAGCAAAGCAATTTTTGGAATTTACAATAGAATTACTTCTTGCCATTGTTGCCGCTGCCCTCATTATGCAATTTGTATTTATGCATTCTGAAGTACCTTCTGGTTCGATGATTCCTACAATTTCTATTGGTGATCATTTTATTTTGAATAAAGTTACCCCTTATTATCGTAAACCAGAAAGAGGAGAAATTGTGGTGTTTTTTGATGGCAAAGATAATTTAATTAAACGCGTTATTGGCTTGCCTGGTGACGAACTCGATCTCTATGCTGGTAATCTTTATGTAAATGGAGTTTTACTCGATGAGCCCTATTTAAATCATCCTAATTCTACTTTTCCATTAAATCCCAATATAGTGTTTCCTTTGACTGTTCCCGAAAATCATTTTTTTGTTATGGGTGATAACAGGCTTAACAGTGCCGATAGCCGATATTTTGGTTCTGTTAATCGAGAGGACCTTGTTGCTATTGGAGGTATTAGAGTGTTTCCGTTTAATGCTATTGGTATATTAAAATAGTATTTCATATTATTGTATAATACTCTTGCACACCAAAATCATGCTGGCATCATATGCTATAATGATGATTCTTATTTTCTCTCCCTATTTTATAGTCACCTTCGCTTTTATTTATGGTTGATCGCATTTATATGCTGTAGTATAATAATATCGTATAAATTATATTTTTTAACAATAGGGAGGATATATAATGGAACCATTTATGAAATGTCTAAAAAAAGCAAATAACTTCAGTACGGATCTTATTAATCACATTATTGATTATTTAATCTGCGAAAAAAGTCAAAAAGAATTAATGCTTTCTGAAATTCTTAAGTATCATGTTAATTTGGAATATTCATACAGCTGGATTTCCGATTTAGATGAATTGTCTGAAGAAGAAGGTTATTCAGAATTTGTTGATGTAATATTTCATTTACTTTCTGATGCTGATAAACTAATAGTTTTTAGAACTTATAACTCTACTACAAAATATTCTAACCAATTTAAAGCATTATCTCCTCTACATCAGGCCAAAATTCTAGTATTAACCTTAAGTAAATGTTCATTGACAACTTTTACAGATGACTTAAATCTACTTATAGCATTACCAAATCCAGATGATATATATAATCACGATTGGAATACTTTGGAAAAAATAATTATTTCTCTTGCGTTTTCTCTGCGTAAAGATACAAATGATCAATATGACTTTATAGAAACTTTGAAGAATTTGCTTCGCAATGCTATAGAGGAAAGTTCTGATGATACTATTAAATCTTTACTCACATTTGATGCTAAAACTCAGGCTGTAACAGCTCCTATTTGTACTGCTGCTCGAAAAATTTTGGGTGAAAATGTTGGGTTATTACTGGCATATACTATTGCGGGGAAAGATGATTGGTTAGACAATTTTTGTATCATTGGACTAACTATGAGTTATCGTTTACGACATCTCACAATTGATACCAAAAATCAAAATTTTAACAGCATATTTAGCAAAATTCCTACTATATTTGAATCTTTGACCACATTATCAAATAGTACTCCTGCAAATAAAACTGCTATCGTTATGTATCATTATCCAAAAAATATGTATCCTCCAGCTGAAGAATTAGATGCGCAATGGTTTTCAACTTTTATGGCTCATAATCTACGAATTGCGGAATACACTGATTTCTTAACCGGCAAGACCGACTTATCTGCCATCACTCCCGAAATTCTCAATAAATCTAGCTATACTTATATATATAATGATATTCTTGTTATGCCTCACTACTTTGAGGAGCTACTTAAGACTTACAAAACTATTTTCGGAAAAAATGATGTCTACCATCGCTTGCTTGTAATTCGCCTGCTCAGCAAGTGTTGCAGTATTGGAGATTTAGAAGGTATTCATTTACTAGAACAATATAACTTAAGCGCTGATAGCATCGCATGGTATTTTAGCTATGTTCATCCCATTTCTTGCAAACATTCACAATTAGCCACTGATAAATTGCCTCGTAACGTTACTACTTTAATTCATTTAATTTCCTCTCAAGAAGAGATTTTAGGCAAGATTTTGGCAACTGATACCAACTTTGTTCAAGAAAAGAAACTTGTTCTCGTTCTTGCTATCAGAAAAGCTAGCATTCAGTATAATGATGCTAAGTGGGCCGAAATTTTACTCGCTCTTAATTAACATTTATTTGCAACACCGACTTAATCTGATTTGACTTAATCTATGAAAGAAGGGATTTTTATGTTGACATTAGAAGGAAAGTATTGTACTGCTAAAATTTTTACAGAAAATATTGATCAGGAATCTATAAATCAAATCCTTAAACTATGCAATAATCTAGCAGCCGAAAATAGCAATCTAGCCATAATGCCTGATGTTCATGTTGCCAAAAATTGTACTATCGGAACCACTATGACAGTTAAAGATAAAATTATTCCAAATCTTATTGGCGTTGACATAGGTTGCGGTGTTAGAGTTGAGCCTATTAAAGTAGTTAAAGGATTAGATTGGATCAATGAATTTGATAAAAAACTCCGTGTCACAATTCCTTCTGGCTTTAGTCTTCGCAAAAAAGTTCATAAATTTATCAAAGAAGTTCCTTTGTATGAGTTACGCTGCCCTGTTATTGATTTTGCTCGCGCAGAGTTTTCGATGGGCACCTTAGGTGAGGGCAACCATTATATCGAAGTTAGCTACGATGAATTGGGCAGATATTATCTTACCATTCATTCTGGTAGCAGAAATCTCGGCAGCGATGTCGCTAAGTATTATCAAAATCTTGCTTATGAACTTTTAAAGAAAAGCAACTCTCAATATACCAAAAAATTGAAGCAGTCTATTCAGCATTTACCAAAATCAGATACTCCAAATCTCCGGCAACAAAATTATCATATTCTCAAAGAATTTGCGTATCTAGATGGTGAATTTATGGAAAATTATCTCCATGACATGGAAATTGCAACCGAATTCGCATATTGGAACCGCAAAGCTATAGCCTACGATATTATCAAGGCACTTCGAGGAAGAGTGTCGTTTGCTACTGAAGAAGATGGTTATGAAGCTTTTGATACTGTACATAACTATATAGACATTAAAACAAAGATTCTTCGAAAGGGAGCTGTCTCCGCACAAGCTGGTGAATTACTTATTATCCCCATCAACATGCGCGATGGAAGCATTCTAGCAATCGGTAAAGGAAATCCCAAGTGGAATTTTTCTGCACCACATGGAGCCGGGCGCTCAATCAATCGCATCACATCCAAAAATACAATCACTCTCAGTATGTTTAAAAAATCTATGAAGGGTATTCACTCAACTTCTATTTGTTCTTCTACAATTGATGAAAGCTGTTTTGCTTATAAAAATATTGATGAGATCATTAACAATATTCAAGATAGTGTCGATATAATAAGGATTATAAAACCCATTTATAATTTTAAAGCAATCTAACTAAGGAGGAATTTTTATGGCTGATTTTAGCATTGTCACAGCACAATTTTCGTTAAGCAATATCGCAGTAATTGCATTTAGAATAGTTCTCGCAACAATATTTTCGGGAACTTTAGGTCTATTGAGCGGTAAAAAAGGTAGAGCCGCAGGATTTAAAACTCATATTTTAGTCTGTCTCGGCGCTACTACTGCTATGCTAACTAATCAGTATATTTTTACGTATGTTACTGGCCCAACCGGAGACCCTACCAGAATAGCCGCACAAGTTATCAGTGGTATCGGATTTATTGGTGCTGGTACTATTATTGTTACTGGTAAACAGCAGATTAAAGGAGTTACCACTGCTGCGGGTTTATGGGCTTGCGCTTGCTTAGGATTGGCCATTGGCATCGGATTTTATAGTGGTGCTTTGATCAGCTGGATTTTTATTATTAGTACGCTTACAATTTTTCATAAATATGAGTCTAAACTTCATCTAAAAATTGTTCCCCATGAGCTTTATATAGAAGTTACTTCTCTAAAGGAAGTTAGCACTATTATTAATAATTGCAAAGAATCTGGATGCATATTACATAATATTGATTTGCACAAATCCAAAGTTGCTGGTGAAAAAATTATTTCCCTATTTATAACACTCTCCTTTCCATCTGATTTAGATGAAGATCACATAATCAATACTTTACGTCTTAACCCTGGGATAAACTACATTGAATTACTATGAGAAAGCTTATTTGTAAAAATTGCTATCTAACGACCGATACTGTATTGCTGTTGATACGTGATATTCTGATATTTCTGCAGAATCATTTACATCTGCTATTGTTCTAGCAATTTTAAGAATTTTGTGATAGCTTCTGGCACTGCCTTTGGATATTTCTAACCAGCTTGTTAACAAATCGTTTACCGGGTCTGCTAATTTACAAAATTCGTTAATTTCCTTGACATTCATATGCGCATTAAAATAATTTTTTTTATCTTTAAATCTATGCTGTTGCCTTTCAAGCCCCACATTTATCTTGTCTCTCATCTGATCTGTCGAGATCGATTTGGCATTCTCCTTAAACATACTAAAGTCTATCGGCTCTGTTTCTATATGCAAATCTATCCTATCTAATAATGGCCCCGAAAGTTTGTTTAGATAATTTCTTATTGCAGGCAAACTACAGGTGCATTTGTCGCGGTCTGGATAATATCCACATGGACAAGGATTGGTTGATGCAATCAATAAAAAATCTGCCGGATACGTAATATTACTTTTGGCCCTCGCAATGGTTATTTCTTTTGACTCCATTGGCTGCCGCAGTATTTCTAGCGTCCGCTTGCTAAACTCTAGTAACTCATCTAAAAATAATATCCCCAGATGCGCTAGGCTGATTTCTCCAGGTCTTGGATCTTGCCCACCACCACATAGAGCCTGTGCCGTTATCGTATGATGCGGCGTTCTAAACGGCCTTTGCACCATCAATTCGTTTGTTGGTAGCAACCCAGCCACCGAGTATAGCTGCGTCAACTGTATTATCTCTTCAAAACTCAGTGACGGAAACAATGATGGAAAACTTTTCGAGAGCAACGTTTTGCCAGATCCGGGCGGCCCTATTAATAATAGGTTATGATAGCCACTTGCAGCTATAATCATTGCCTCTTTTGCGCGTTCTTGTCCATGAATTTCACTAAAATCCCCTGTATTTGCCACTTTTGAAATTGTCTTTTGCTCAGTGCTACTTCTAACTAACTCATCACCTCTGTTATTTACAAAATTAACCACTTGGGTCAGATTGCTTGCATATAAAATTTTATCATTACATAAGCAATCCACCTGAGATTTGCTATCAATCGGAACAATACAAGTATATTCTTCTAACTCTGGAAACTGTGTTAATGCACACAATATAGGAAACAATTGTTTTGAACTACGAAGGCTCCCATCAAGCGCTAATTCTCCAAAAAATAAATACTTATTCGATATCTCAGGTATTATAGTTTTGTTGCACTTCATTATAGCCATAGTCATTCCAAGATCGTATAGCGAACCCTCTTTTTTTAAATTTGCCGGTGCCAAGTTTATGGTTATTTTACTAATCGGAAATGGATACCCACTATTTTTAATAGCAGTACGCATCCTGTCCTTCGATTCTTTTACAGAATTATCTGGTAACCCCACAATTTCAAACCCAGGCATGCCAGTATTTATATCAACCTCTACATCGACTTTGACTGGTAATAAGCCTTTTAGAGTATACGTTATGAGTTTATAGTACATATATTAATTCCTTTCCAATATCCTAATAGAGTATTGACATTAAAAATAATATATATTCTAAAATTTTTTCTGGACATATCTAAAAATTCATGGTTAAATGTAGAAAAAAAACTGAAAGGATTTTGCTATGGAAAAGAAAATTGCAATGGCTCTTAATGCAGCAGATAAAAAATTATTTTTTGAACCATATTTTGATGATATGCCTCAAGGGCTTAAACAGGAGCTTAAAGAAGAAGTTGCTAAGCTTACCGACAAAGTTAAGGGAATTATGCTAGTATCATTTACCGAGAATGGCAATGTATTACTTGAGCATCAGGATGCATTTCCAGACGAAATTAATGTCGACTATGCTATCAACGAATTTTTAAACAGACAAAAGCAGTTGCTCAAATCGCTTAAAATTTGGTATTTGATGTATAAAACGCGTGAAGGTAAGCTTGCGCGTGAAGTTTTGCTTAAACCTAATAGACCTGTACGATAATTAACTCCCCTCGGATGGGGGGAGCGGACATTTTTTTAACTGCTAAACTCACCTATTTTAACAAAAGTGATGTCATCTATAAACTTGTCCCATGCCTCTTGATTATGCACATAATATGCTGGGCATAGCTTTTCTGTCACATCATAATGCCTTATCACATCTGTTTGCGGATTGAGCTTATACTTTCTACATAGCTGCTTTGTAAGGTCAATTAGTGAATTATACGTTATATCACTAAATTTTCCAAAGGTATCCGGGTGACATACTTCTATTCCTATATGCGAATAATTGACATTGCGATTTCCTGCGTGATAGGCAACTTCTTCTTCTGGAACACAGAGAATAATTTCGCCTTGCAAACCCACAATATAGTGACTGCTGGCGTATCGTTCGGTTAGGCTATTAAAGTAATCTCTATTATTTTCTGCTGTTGAACCTGGATTATTTACATAGTGAACTACAATACCAGAAATTTTTTCCATAGGAAATCCAGGCGCGACATTGGGTTCGGATCTAGTGGATATAAAATTTTAGGCACACCATCATCGACAATTTCTATTTTTTTAAAATTTTTTGCTTGCATGTGAATATTGGGTCTAGCCAGCTGCTCATAATCTATAAAGTCCATCGTGATCTCTTCTCCTTATTTGTCTATTAATTTTGCTAATGTTAGATTCAGACCTAGCATATCTGCAATCTGTTGGTACTCCTCAAAAACTTTTGAATTAAATCCCGCATCCAGCAATATTGCTTTGATTAAAATATTTTTTGGCGTGTGGCTCGAATCAATAAATTCTATAACAGCAACTTTATATGAAAATGCCTCCAGCAATGTTGCTCGCAATCCATCTGTTACAAGAGAGGCAATTTTTTCCTTTAAAATTCCATGTTTTAAAATTCCATTAAGCTGCGCATTTTCAATTTGTGTATATGCTTCATGATGACAACAAGGTACGGCTAAAATTGCTTTTGCTTTCCATCTAATTCCTTTATCTATTGCAAAATCTGTTGCAGTATTACAAGCGTGAAGCGATATTACAATGTCGATTGCTTTATCACTTGTGTACTTTCCGATATCTCCTACTTGAAACTTCAAATTATCATAATTAAGTTTTTTGGCCAGCTGATCACAAAATTCAATTACATCTGCTTTCAAATCCAATCCTATAATTTCAACTTCCTTTTTTCTAATCTGAGTTAAAAAGTGATATAATGCAAAAGTCAGGTAACTCTTACCGCATCCAAAGTCCACAATTCTATAAAAATCCAACTTCAGCTCATCAATTACATTCGCAACAATCTCTATATACTTATTAATTTGCTTAAACTTATCATATTTTGAAGGCTTTACCCTGCCGTTTTCGTCCATTATTCCTAGACTAATAAAAAATTCAGCTGAGGTATTTGGGTTCAAGATATAGTTTTTCTCCTTATTATGCAATTTATTCATTTCCACCTTCTTTGTTGCATCAGAACGCTTTATAGCCAGATCACCCTTCTTGTTCACCAAAATTGTAAAATCGTTAGCAGCAGTATATAGCTGAATTTGTTTATAATCTCGACAAGTTTCTAGCATAAATTCCAATAATTCTGCTTCATCAAGATTTTGATGATATGCCTTATTATCTCTAAGCGCTTCTACTTGAAACAAGGCTCTGTTTTGTATTACAATTGGGCGGATTGTTAGCTTTCCAGCGATATTTTTTTTGCGAGGATTACTATATACTCCTGCTATTAATATATTTTCTGATAGTAATTTTTCTAATTTTCTCATATAAATTCCTTCTTTATTTATCAACTTTTTCATATACATTATATAATATATAGTTATTTATGCAAGTCCCCTTTTATCATTTGCTACCTATATGAAGAAGACTGCTCAGGCAACTACAACTGCTCAGGCATCGGCTACGGCTCATGCATCGGCAACTGCTCAGGCAACAGCAACTGCTCAGGCAACAGCAACTGCTCAGGCAACAGCAACTGCTCAGGCAACAGCAACGGCTCAGGCATCGGCTACGGCTCAGGCATCGGCTACAGCTCAGGCATCGGCTACGGCTCAGGCATCGGCTACGGCTCAGGCATCGGCTACGGCTCAGGCATCGGCAACTGCTCAGGCAACGGCATTTGCTACACAAGCATCAAATTCAGCTTAAGTTCTTGTTTTATTATTTTATATGAGGAGGTATTACATTGAAACTTTTAAAAAAAATCGGTCTATTATCGGCAATTATCTTCGCTTTAACTGCATGTTCAGACACTGAAACAGCAACAGCTCCTGCAACTACAACTGCTCCTGCAACTACAACGGCTCCTGTAACGGCAACGGCTCCTGTAACGGCAACGGCTCCTGTAACGGCAACGGCTACGGCAACTGCTCCTGCAGAAGAACTTGTTAGAGATCTGGGTGGATTGGTTGTTCGAATCGGATCTTGGAGCGCTTCTTCTGAACCTGAAGAAAAAGCCAATGCTCAAGAGGAGGCATTGTGGGCGTATCGCCACGAGATGATGGCAAAACATAATTTTTCTGTTGAGGAGATTGCTGTTGGCAAATGGGACACTACTCTCGAAGCTATGTCTACTTCTACATTAACTGGCGATCCTTCTGCAGAAGTATTCCGTGTATTTTCTAGCTATGTGCCTATGGCGATTTCCAATAATTTATGCTATGACGTTTCCACGCTTGACGAATTTGATTTTAGCGACCCCAAGTGGGATAATATAGTGGAAGATGTGACTGCTCGCGGCGATAGCATTTATGGATTTTCGCTAGCTCAGGATCCTGCAATTGGACTTTTCTTTAACAAACGATTATTTCAAGAGGCAGGACTCGAACCAGATTTGCTATATGACCTTCAGGCGAGTGGCGAATGGACTTGGGAAAAGATGGAGGAGCTTTTGCCGATACTAACTCGAGATATTAACAATGATGGAATTGATGATGTTCATGCTATAAACTTTAATATGGGTAATGCAGTGAAAATTATTTTGCTCTCAAATAATGCGATGTTGGTTGATATGGAAGAAGATGGAACATTCGTGAATGCTACAATGCGCCCGGAGGCTATAGAAGCGTTCGAATGGATAGATTATGTATCGGATTTGCCTTATGACGCGATTCCGCACTGGGACGGATTGAACGACTTCTTTATTACAGCGCAAGTCGCTATGTTTCCTGCAGACAAAGCCACAGTTAGCGCATTTTTAGAGATGGAGGACGATTATGGGTTTGTTGCTTTTCCCAAAGGACCTCGGGCAAACAATTACTCATTTTCGTCTAACGCATCGAGCTGGTTGATCCCAAGTTCTTTTACAGCAGAAGAAGCTGCCGACATTGCATTTGTAATGGATATTTGGACTAATGAAGCGCCGGGATATGATGGTCCAGATGATTGGATGATGTCTGAATATAAATTTTTTAGAGATGAGCGAGCAGTAGAGGAGACTCTAGCTCTTGCGCGAGAAGAGGGAGTTTTGAAATATGATTATAGGTCTTCTATGAGTGGAATTAATACTAACAGCCTTATCAGCCCGATTATCTACAACCAAATGACTGTTATGGAGGCGCTCGAAAGTATTCAGGGGCCTTATAATGCCGATATTGCGAAGGCCAACGGAAAATACTAAATTTTAGAGTACCAAAGGGAGTGCCTCTTTTTTGATATCTTAATCTATTTATAATTTATTTTAGATCTAATTTCATCTGCAAATTCTTCTACGTTTAATAAAATTTTACCTACTTTTACTGCATTACCTAACTTTACAATATGCGGTTGCTCTAGATAAACGCTTTCTAAAATTTCCTTTTGCTCAAAAACTTCACGCGTTGGTCCATCTAATATAACCTCACCTTTTGAAAATACAATGACGCGTTCAAAGCATTGTGCCACAAAATCCATATCATGCAAAATTGATATGACTAGCTTCCCTTGTGCCGATAGTGTCTTTATTATATTTTCGATCAGTCTTTTACCCAAATGATCTTGCGCAATAGTTGGCTCATCAAAAATAACTACTTTTGGATTCATTGCAATGATCGATGCTATCGAAATCAATTTTCTATCTGATAAGTTTAGATCATAGGGATTTACATCTGCCACTCCCATTAATCCCACCATTATTAGTGCTTTTTCTGATACTATCTTTGCATGTTTTTTGTTCATTTTTAATTGTAGCGGTCCAAACATAACCTCTTCCAATACCGTATTTTTAAAAATTTGATCGTTAGGATTTTGAAATATCATTCCAATATCTTTTGCAATGGAAGCCACAGAAACTGTCGCTATATCTTTTTCGTCAAAAATGATTTTGCCTGATGTTGGTCGCAGCAATCCCTTTAATAACTTGACAAATGTTGTTTTTCCGGCACCATTTTGCCCAATTATTGCTGTGGGCTTGGCATCCAAACTTAGTGTTAATCCTTTTAATATTTCTTCTTCTGGCGTATATCTAAAGTGTACATTTTTAATGTCTAAAATATTCATAGCAACACTCCTTTGCTTGTTCCAATGTAATGGGATAGTATTCTTTAGTTTTTACATTCAATCGCTTACCAATTTTTGTATATAGAGGTATATTTTCTAGCTTATTTCTACTAAATACCTTTTCTGGAGTATCTATAGCCATGAGCTCTCCATCTTCTAGCAAAATAATTTTATCGCTATATTGTGCAATCTTTTCTAGCTTGTGCGTAACAAAAATAATTGTAACTCCTTTTTCGCTAAGAGTTTTTATGGCTCTAAATACATCATCGCTTCCTTGCGGATCCAGCTGAGATGTTGGCTCATCTAATATAATTATCTCGGGCTCCATAGTGATGACACTGGCGATTGCCACGCGTTGCATTTGTCCTCCAGAAAGATCAAATAAATTTCGATTTTTATATTCTGTCATTCCCAGTAGGTTCAAACTTTTATCAATTTTGACCTTCATTTCTTCAGGCGGAATTCCAAAATTTTCGAGTCCAAAAGCAATTTCTTCATATACTGTATCTTTTACCCCAGTCATTTGATTAAATGGATTTTGAAATATCAAGCCAACTTTTTTAACTAACGCATCCATTTCAGTTTCTGTCACTTTCATTCCGCACACTGTCACTTCTCCAGCATATAACCCCTTATACAAATTAGGTATAATTCCTGTTATAGCTTGGGCTAATGTGCTTTTACCTGCCCCATTTTTTCCAATAATTCCAATAAATTCCCCTTTATTAATCTCTAAATTGATATTATTTAAAGCATTTACTTTTGTACTGGGATATCGATATTTTAGATTTTTTATTGTTATAATACTCATCAAATAATCCTCCATTTTAAGCAATTAAAATATTTTACATATCCTATATATTATTGCAGATGCCATAACCAAAATTAATGCAATGAAAACAGATTTATTTGCTTTGCTAGGAACAAACTCATTTAGAAAAGTCTTCTTTGTTTTAGAGCTAAACCCACGCACTTCAAGTGCAATTGTTCTTTCTCTTATATCAGTAAATGAACTCATAATTACTGGTGAAATCAGTGGCAAAAAAGCTTTTATTCTTATAAATAAGTTTCCTTCTACTTCCATTCCACGACTCCTTTGCGCATCTGATATTACTCCTATACGCGATGACATTTGTGGTATTAGCATAAATAGCGAGGTGAAGATATAACCCAGTTTGGGTGACATCCCTTTTGAAATTAATGCATCTGCAATATCTGAAGGCTTAGTTGTCAAAATTAATACACTTACACTAAAAATAATGTTTAAAATGTTCAATATTATTTCTAACGCAGTTATTAATCCTTCTTGATAAAATACTAGTGGTCCAACGGTCCAAACTGGTGTTACATTTTTTATCCCAAATAAACCTTGTACAAGAACTACTGTTACCATTATCAAGCCCGAAACTATAATCATTGGATAAGTTTTTTTTAATACTCCTGAAGTCAACAAGAGCGCTATACTTATAAGAATAAAATCAATTTTTAGCAAATTAAAGTCTAATATTGCTGGTATTGACATTGCCGTTAATATGTATAGTGCTTTTACTCCAGGAGTGAGTCCATTTAGAAATGAATTTTTATTTTCATATAAATTAATACTTTTCATCGACTGAACGATATATTGCCTTTAAACTCTTTGGCAGACTCTTAAATAATACTACCGTGATTAATACCACTAAAATTTTATCTGGAATATCGACCAGCGCTTCAGATATTAATGCTGCTAGCCACATCGGAACATCTTTGGCCATTGCCCATGCAAACGCTGTATCTACCCAAACATTTCCCGTCATTCCTCCCCAAAAAATAATATTTAGTGGAGTAGATATAACTACAGCACATAATCCTGCTGCAAGACCAGTTAGAACACCACCTTTAACGGTATTCATTTTTCCTTTGTATGCCATATATCCTACCACTACACCAATTCCTGCTTGTGTAATAGCATATACCGTTGATATTGGATCTATTGTTACGCCATATAATATATTATTTAATGCGCCTGATAAACCTCCAACAATTGGTCCTCCTAAACAAGCCGCTAAGCATGTTCCAATACAGTCCAACCATAATGGTAATTTCAACATTGTTGCAATCATTTTTCCTATGTAGTTAATTCCCACGGCTACCGGTATCAAAACCCATGCTGCCGTACTTAATTTTAACGACCACATAAATAATTCTCCTTTCTTATTCTCCATTGACATTTTTTTAACATTAAAATGTTACCACGTATAATAACACTTGTCAATATTTTACCAATCAAGTATTCACATTTAATTTATGTAAAGCGCGAAATTAACCGCGCATAAAATTTTTACTTAGTTTCTACCGGATATTTCTTTTTTAATTCTTCTACTTTATCCACATAAATTTTTTGACGTTTAACATTTAAATATTGCTGATTAACTTGATTTTTAACTTCATCAAATTCTGGTGCGATACCGTCTTTTTTATCATTTAACTTAATAATGTGATAACCAAATTGTGTTTTTACAGGATTGCTAATTTCATCAACTTCAAGCTTAAAAGTTGCATCTTCAAATTCTGGAACCATAGATCCAGGTCCAAATTCACCGAGGCTTCCTCCTTGTTGAGATGATGGACAACTAGAGTATTCACGCGCTGCTTCTTCAAACGGCTTACCTTCTTTGATTTCTTTAATAATCTCGTTTGCTTTTTCTTCGCTATCCACTAAAATATGGCTTGCAGTTGCTTTCTTTCCAGGATTAAATAACTCTTTATTTTCGTTATAATATGATATTAATTCATCATCATCTACAGAAATATTCCCTAATAATTTATTAAGCGCATATTGTTTTAATAAAGAATTTTTCATTTCGTCCAAAGCTCGAATATACTGCTCGTCATTTTCATAACCATTTTCTATGGCATCTTGATAAAAAAGTTCTTGCGCTATAAGCTCATCAACAAGACGACTTCTACCTTGTTCTCCTTGAAATTGTTGTGCCTGTGGTCCTATAGAATTTAAAAGTATATCCAGATCTCTCTCTGTAATTTCCTTACCATTTACTGTTGCTAAAATTTGGTTATCCATAATTTCTCCTTTAAATATGTTTATTCGCTAGGATATTCTAGCATAAAATATCCTTATTGTAAAGAATTAGTCAATATTTGATGAATAATGTCAAAAATTTTTTTTAACAAATGATTTAAATCGACAAAATATTTTACAAAAAGTAAGTATACTACCCTTGAGGTGGTGTAGCTATGGAAAGAGTTTTGATCAAAGACACAAATAGAATCAATAAAAGGATTATTTTGACGCAAGTCTTTTTATGTATCTGTGGCTTTATGTTTGCACGAGTGGGTATAGTTAATGAATTCTTTACATTAGGAATAGCATATCTAACCTGTGTTTACAAAGATAAACGCACTCGAAATTGGACAACTTTATTTTTGGTCTTAGGATATATATCTATCTCTATATCAAATTTTTACGTAACAAATTATTTAGTTATTACCGCATGCATCATTATTTTTCGAAGATTTATGGATAAAACAAGAATAAAATTTAATATTGCTAACCAAATTGTTACTTTAGTAGGATCCATATTTGTGGTAAAAACTTTTATACTCATTGTAACAAATTTTAATATAACAAGCTTTATAACTATTATCGTGGAATGTTTTGTTGCGGCTCTTTTAGTTTTAATACTTACTTATGGCATAGATGCTTTACTTGAAAATAAAATTTATGAACTGACTCAAAAAGAAACTGTTAGTATGCTTTTTATGTTCATTGTAATTCTTTGCGGAATGATTGATTTTTATATTTCAGTTCCAATATTTATAGAAATTTACTTTAAAGATATATTGGTATTTATGTTTTTAATTGCCATTACATATCTTGGAGGAATCAACCTGGGAGTTACTGTGAGTGTTGTAATTGGAAGTATGCTTACTATAATTGGATATATTCCTATTAACCTTTGTTTAGTATACTGCGTCAGTGTATTATTTTCTGGGCTATTTATTCCATTGGGAAAAATTGCTGTAACCTTAGGCATTGGTTTAGGACAAATTGTTGGATATATTATTTTCAATGAAAATATTATAGATATGCCAATTATGGGAGCATATTTTGTTGCAGCAATAATTACTATGTTCATACCTCCAGATTATTTTGGCTTTGCTAGTTGGTTTAGTACCAAACGCGAAGAACAAAATGAAAAAGAGCATTTAGCACATGTTCAAGGAATTGCTGTTGATCGACTAGTACACTTTAAAGAAGCTTTTGAAAAGCTTGGAGTATCTTTTAACAAAGAACATTTCAATACATCAACACTAAATAAAGCCCAAGTTGATACAGTAATAGAAGAAACGCTGAATAAAATGTGCGATACTTGTCACCTACGCAGCTTTTGTTGGGAAGATGATGTGGTAATGATGTATAACTGCAGTAGAGAGATGGTTTATAAAGGAGAACGCAATGGCAAAATAGTCATAAGCGATATTCCAGAATCATTCAGTAATAAATGTCCCTCTGCAGAAAGTTTTGCTTCTGTGCTAAATTATCGCTTAGATATTACCAGACAAAAAATTATTTCTAAAAACAAAACAATTGAAACAAAAATGCTTATGAGCCAGCAAATGGAAGTTGTAGCCAATAGCATCGACGGAATAGCCAATGAAATAGAAAATGAAATTGTATTTAATAAAGAACTTGAACGTCAAGCACGAGAGGCATTAATATCTGTAGGTATTAAAGTTAAAGACATTATATTACTAGAAGCAGATGGTGAATTTAAAGCACTCGAACTTTATACAAAATATTGCAATAAATCTGATGACATCGAATTTAGAATTATTACCAGCTTAGAAAATGCCATCAAATTAAAACTGGAACTCAAAACACACATATGTGGTTCTCCTTCAGGCTGTTATTTCAAAATTACTAAAAAACGAAAATTTGGAGTAACAGCCGGAGCTGCACTTTGTGCGAAAGGCAAAATATCTGGTGATGTATACAGTTTTATGGAAATTCCGAATGGAAAATATCTAATGGCTTTATCTGACGGGATGGGATCTGGCGAACTTGCTAGAACTCAAAGTAAAATTACAATTGAGATGTTAGAAGAATTTATGGAAGCCGGCCTCGGAGCAGAATCTTCGTTAAAACTTATAAACTCAACATTAGTATTACGTCAAGAAAATGAAGTATTCTCCACAATAGACGTTGCCATAATTGATACCACAACTGGAGTAGTAAAAATTTTAAAAGCTGGTGCAGCAACTACATTTGTTTTGCGAGACCATGAAGTTATAGCTATAGAATCAGAAAGTCTGCCAGTTGGAATCATAAAAGATGCTTATATAGAAACTCATAATGTAGCATTAGAAAGTGGTGATATTTTAATCATGGTTACAGATGGTTTATTATCTACTACTGAAGATGCACTTGGAAGACAAGAAGCATTTAAACAATTTATTTTAGATTGTCAAACAAAAGATCCTGAGCAAATGGCAAATTTTTTGTTAAATAAAAGTCGAAGCCTTCTTGCTGGAGACTATAGTGACGATATGACTGTTGTGGTTGGCTGTATCTATAAAAAAATTTAATTATACCTACACTTGTACCTATATGTCTTATTTTACGTATAGGTCAAGTGTATACTTTATACAATTACATATTTTTAGGTAATAAAAATTATTTTTATGGTTAAGTTAATAAAGAAAGTACAATAATTATTAACGGAGGTTTATAATGTCGCAACGACCAAATATTATTTTTATGCTAACAGATGATCAACGTTATGATACAATGGGGTTTATGGGCTCTACACAAGTTTATACCCCCAATCTTGATAAATTAGCAGCAGAAGGATCTAAATTTAGCAATGTTTTTCACGTGGCTCCAATATGTATGCCTAGCCGTGCTAGTATGCAATTAGGAAAATATATATCGCAGCATAACTGTGGATTTGATCTACCCACCGATTATACTGTCACTACTAAAGAATATCAAGAATCTTACCCTGTTCTCCTTAGAAAAAATGGTTACTTTACTGGATTTATTGGTAAATTTGGCTTTCCTGTAACCGATGAAAAGAAGCATAATGCAACTAGAAATATTGACCCTACCAGTTCCAATGATGATCCTTACTATAAACTTTCAAATCAACTTGAATTAAAAGAAATTGCAATGCCATCAAATGAATTTGACGTATGGTATGGATTTACTGGTCAAGGAGGTTATTTTCCGAATAAGGAAAACAAATTTAATGGCTATGAAAATAAATTTGGTGATGATCACTTAACAATGTTCAACGCACATCAAGCGGAAGATTTTTTGGAGCAAGCCGCCGCATCTGGTAAACCTTTCTCACTTTCTCTTAGTTTTAAGGCTCCTCACCGCCCCCATACTGCAAGTAATAAATGGAAAAAGTATTATGAAAATATAACAATCAACAGGATGCCCAATGATAAACCTGAGTATTTTGCAGTGCTTCCAGAAGTAGTACGAACTCACAGCCGCAATGCTGCTGAATACTGGGGCAGTGAAAAGATGGAACGATCTCCTGGAATGGCAGGTCGTGGAGCTTGGAAAGATGAGGCAGTTTTTCAGCATGATTTTAAAAACTATTATGGGCTAATTTCTGGAGTCGACGAAGCCGTGGGTGTAATTCGTGCTAAATTAGATGAACTGGGGATAGCAGATAATACTATCATTATATATACTTCTGACAATGGATATTTCTGTGGCTCTAAGCAGTTGGGTGGAAAAGAATTGCTCTATGAAGAATCCATTAAGGCACCACTTATTGTATTTGATCCTCGACATAAAAAAGATCAATGGATTGATGGTTTAGTTTCTACTGTTGATATATGTCCAACAATTTTAGATTTTTCTGGACTTAAAAAAACAGCAGATATGTATGGAAGCAGTATCATCCCTCTAATTAATGGTCAAGAAAAAGAAATTCATACAGCAGTATATGGTGAAAATGATTTTAATGATAACTATGTCGATATTGATAATCATCCCAGCCCTGAAAATTATCAGTCTATCCATTCTAAATATGTTAGAACTCATGATTATAAATATGTTAGATACCAACTATGTCATCCTATAATAGAAGAAATGTGGAATATGAAAGAAGACCCTCTTGAAACCAACAATCTTGTTGGCAATCCCGAATATCAAGAGCAACTCAATAAGATGAGAGCATTGCTAGATAAATTTATAGAAGAAACAGCAGTTGAAGTGTAACAACCCTGCACTAATACCACTCCCTAGACCTTAAAAGCTAGGGGTTTTTACTTTTTTAAAACTTAGTATGTATTGCGGAAGCAGGATTTGAACCTACGACCTTCGGGTTATGAGCCCGACGAGCTACCAGACTGCTCCATTCCGCGATATATGAAAAATCAAACCAAAAAAAATAAAAGAGAACCAAAGTAAAGTTCTCTTCTACCACCATCATGCCTCGAACCGGAATCGAACCAGTGACACGAGGATTTTCAGTCCTCTGCTCTACCGACTGAGCTATCGAGGCATATTGCGGAGGCAGGATTTGAACCTACGACCTTCGGGTTATGAGCCCGACGAGCTACCAGACTGCTCCACTCCGCGATATACGTATAAAAAACTCTTAAATCAAGTGGTGGGAGAAGGATTCGAACCTTCGAAGGCTGAGCCAACAGAGTTACAGTCTGCCCCCTTTGGCCACTCGGGAACCCCACCACGTTAGCCGACGATCGGACTCGAACCGATAACCTGCTGATTACAAATCAGCTGCTCTGCCAATTGAGCCACGTCGGCGTATGGTCGCTATAGGGTTCGAACCTATGACCCTCTGCTTGTAAGGCAGATGCTCTCCCAGCTGAGCTAAGCGACCAAAACCAATCAATTATAATGCCATTTACGGCAACCGACCCAGAAGGGACTCGAACCCTCGACCTCCGCCGTGACAGGGCGGCGTTCTAACCAACTGAACCACTGGGCCAAAATTGTACTTTCAAAACCAAACACAATGAAGAAAAGAATATACTACACAAAACCTATTTTAAATTAGGTCAAACCCTCGAACCATTAGTATTGGTCAGCTCGAATGTTACCACTCTTACACCTCCAACCTATCTACCTTGTAATCTGCAAGGGGTCTTACTTCTTACGAATGGGAAATCTTATCTTGAGGTCTGTTTCACGCTTAGATGCCTTCAGCGTTTATCATATCCAGACTTGGCTACTCTGCTATAGACTTGGTAGTCTAACAGATGCACCAGCGGTCCGTCCAACCCGGTCCTCTCGTACTAAGGTCAGCTCCTCTCAAATTTCCTACGCCCACGACGGATAGGGACCGAACTGTCTCACGACGTTCTGAACCCAGCTCGCGTACCGCTTTAATGGGCGAACAGCCCAACCCTTGGAACCTGCTACAGCTCCAGGATGCGATGAGCCGACATCGAGGTGCCAAACCTCCCCGTCGATGTGAACTCTTGGGGGAGATAAGCCTGTTATCCCCGGGGTAGCTTTTATCCGTTGAGCGATGGCAATCCCACTTTCATACCACCGGATCACTAAGTCCTACTTTCGTACCTGCTTCATCCGTCGATGTCACAGTCAAGCAACCTTATGCCTTTGCACTCTTCGAATGGTTTCCGACCATTCTGAGGTTACCTTTGAGCGCCTCCGTTACTCTTTCGGAGGCGACCGCCCCAGTCAAACTGTCCACCTGACATTGTCCCAAATCCGGATAACGGACTATGGTTAGAAGTTAAGTATTACAAGAGAGGTATCCCAACGTTGGCTCCATCAATACTGGCGTACTGACTTCACTGCCTCCCTCCTATCCTGTACATGTAACACCCAACCTCAGTATCAAGTTACAGTAAAGCTCCACGGGGTCTTTCCGTCCTGTCGCGGGTAACCAGCATCTTCACTGGTACTACAACTTCACCGGGCGTGCTGTCGAGACAGTACCCAAATCATTACGCCTTTCGTGCGGGTCAGAACTTACCTGACAAGGAATTTCGCTACCTTAGGACCGTTATAGTTACGGCCGCCGTTTACTGGGGCTTAAGTTCAAAGCTTCGGATTGCTCCTAACCTCTCCCCTTAACCTTCCAGCACCGGGCAGGCGTCAGCCCCTATACTTCATCTTTCGATTTAGCAGAGACCTGTGTTTTTGCTAAACAGTTGCTTGGGCCTATTCTCTGCGGCCAGTATTTCTACTGGCACCCCTTATCCCTAAGTTACGGGGTCATTTTGCCGAGTTCCTTAACAACACTTCTCCCGTCGGCCTTAGGATTCTCTCCTCATCTACCTGTGTCGGTTTGCGGTACGGGTACCTATAATGCAATAGCAGCTTTTCTTGGCAGCTCTTTCAGAATCTTCCCTACTTAAATTTCGGTCCGTATCACAACTTGCTTTGCTCTTCCGGTTTTTCCTAGAAGACCGCTTGTTGCTTACACACGCATTCCCATTTCGTGCAATTCTTATTTCTCTGCGTCCCTGCAGTTCTGATTATAGGTAGTACTGGAATTTCCACCAGTTGTCCATCGACTACGACTTTCGTCCTTGCCTTAGGTCCCGACTTACCCAGGGCAGATCAGCTTTACCCTGGAAACCTTAGATATTCGGCCTATAAGATTCTCACTTATATCTCGCTACTCATTCCGGCATTCTCTCTCTAAACCACTCCACAGCTTCTTACGATACTGCTTCATCGCTGTTTAGATGCTCCTCTACCAATCAATAAATTGATTCCATAGCTTCGGTGGTGTGTTTTAGCCCCGGACATTTTCGGCGCAAGATCTCTCGACTAGTGAGCTATTACGCACTCTTTGAATGAGTGGCTGCTTCTAAGCCAACATCCTAGTTGTCTTCGAAATCTCACATCCTTTTCCACTTAACACACACTTTGGGACCTTAGCTGTTGGTCTGGGCTCTTTCCCTTTTGACTATGAATCTTATCACACATAGTCTGACTGCTTAAAATATCTTTCTGGCATTCTTAGTTTGATATTCTTCGGTAAGGCTCTCGCCCCCCTAGGAAATTCAGTGCTTTACCTCCAGTAGACTTTTTAAACGCTAGCCCTAAAGCTATTTCGAGGAGAACCAGCTATCTCTGGGCTCGATTGGAATTTCTCCGCTATCCACATGTCATCTCCGCATTTTTCAACATACGTGAGTTCGGTCCTCCATTACCTTTTACGGTAACTTCAACCTGCACATGGATAGGTCACCCAGTTTCGGGTCTATTCGCAGTGACTTTGTTCGCCCTATTAAGACTTGGTTTCCCTTCGGCTTCATACATTAGTGTATTTAACCTTGCCACTACAAATAACTCGCCGGACCGTTCTACAAAAAGTACGCAGTCGCACTGTAAATAGTGCTTCCACTGCTTGTAAACATAGAGTTTCAGGTTCTTTTTCACTCCCCTCCCGGGGTTCTTTTCACCTTTCCTTCACAGTACTATTCGCTATCGGTCACCGAGGAGTATTTAGGCTTATGGGGTGGTCCCCACGTGTTCCCACAAGGTTTCTCGTGTCTCGTGGTACTCTGGATACTGCTAGGTGTAGGTCTATTTCGTCAACAGGGCTTTCACCTTCTTTGGCTTGCTTTCCCAAAACAATTAGACTATAGACTTTGTTCCATATTGCAGTCCGAACCCTCAATTACAAGTAATTGAGTTTGGCCTGTTTCCCGTTCGCTCGCCACTACTTAGGAAATCGATTTTTCTTTCTCCTCCTGTTGGTACTTAGATGTTTCAGTTCCCAACGTTCCCTTTATATGGCTATGAATTTACCATATAACAACTGAGGTTTACTCAGCTAGGTTTCCCCATTCGGACATCTCGGGTTATAGCGTTTGTTTGCAACTTACCCAAGCTTTTCGCAGCTTACCACGTCCTTCATCGGCTCTCGGTGCCAAGGCATCCACTCTACGCTCTTAGTAGCTTGACCTATATTTTGGTCTTTGTGTCTTTTCTTGACTAAAGAATTTGTTAAAGAATAAATAGGTTTTTCTATTCAATCTTTTTCGGTTTTGTTGTAGATTATTTCTAATCTTCATTGTATTCAGTTTTCAAAGTACAATGTGGATATAAGACTTTTATCCTATATTCCAAGTGGAGATTAAGGGATTTGAACCCTTGACCCCCTGCGTGCAAAGCAGGTGCTCTCCCAGCTGAGCTAAAC